>NZ_JANSIH010000464.1:33260-39142 GCF_047462075.1 Synechococcus sp. R55.2 | reverse complement strand
CTGGCCGACATTGCCCATATTGCCGGCCTGGTGGCCACCGGACACCACCCCAACCCGGTGCCCCTCTGCGATGTGGTGACCACCACCACCCACAAGACGTTGCGCGGGCCGCGTGGAGGGCTCATTCTCACCCGCGACCCAGAGCTGGGCAAAAAGCTGGATAAGGCGGTGTTCCCCGGCAGTCAAGGGGGGCCGCTGGAGCATGTCATTGCCGGCAAGGCGGTGGCCTTTGGGGAAGCCCTGCAGCCCGGCTTCGCCCAGTACTCGGCGCAGGTGATCGCCAATGCTCAGGCCCTGGCGGGATCCCTGCAACGGCGGGGCATTCGGCTGGTTTCCGGGGGCACAGACAACCACCTGATGCTGCTGGATCTGCGCTCGGTTTCGGCGGTGCTGGAAAAAGTGGGGGCGGCGGATCCGGTGATGACAGGCAAACGGGCGGATCGGCTAATGGACGAGATCCATATCACCGCCAACAAAAACACCATTCCCTTCGACCCACAGCCGCCTTTCGTGGCCAGCGGACTGCGCCTGGGATCCCCGGCCTTGACCACCCGCGGCCTGGGGCCGGTAGAATTTGAAGAAATTGGGGAGATCATCGCCGATTGTCTGTTTCAGCCTGAGGAGCCTGCTGTGTTGGAAGAGTGTCGCCAGCGGGTAGCCCGGCTCTGTCGCCGTTTCCCCCTCTACCCCCATCTGGGCTAACCGTCTGCGTAGCGGGACAGAGTCCTCGATACATCTCTGCGGCTTGCCATGCCCTACTTGGTCGCGTTCCTTGCTGCTGCCTGTGTGGTTCTGTGGGCAACCCCAATGGTGAAGGCAGTCGGGATCCGCAGTGGCCAGTTGGATTTTCCCGATGAGCGCAAGATCCACCGGCAGCCGATGGTACGCCTGGGGGGGGTTTCCATCTTTTTTGGGAACTTGGTGGCCCTGCTGTTGCTCTGGGGAGCCGGAGCTTTTGGGGGCTTGCGCACCGAGCTGGAGTACGAGATTTGGGGGGTGACGATCGGTGGGGTTTTGTTTTTTTTGATTGGCCTGGCGGACGACCTGTTTCACCTGTCGCCTTTTTCCCGCTTGTTGATGCAATTCGGCGTGGCTGCTGCCGCTTGGGGAGTAGGGGTGCGCATTGAGTTCATCAGTCTGCCCGGGAGAGGGATCTGGCCCTTTCCGGTGTGGTTGAGCCTGCTGATTACCCTGTTCTGGCTGGTGGGGATGGCCAACGCCATCAACTTCATGGACGGGCTGGATGGGCTGGCGGCAGGGGTGTCGGGAATTGCGGCAGTGGTGATGCTGATCGTAACCCTGCTGCTGGATCGACCGGCGGCGGCCATGCTGGCGGCGGCTTTGGCGGGAGCTTGCCTAGGCTTTTTGCGCTACAACTTCAACCCGGCGCAGATCTTCATGGGGGATGGGGGGGCCTATTTTTTGGGCTTTTCCCTGGCTGGGTTCGGGGTGATCGGGGTGGCCAAGGGGGTGACCACGCTGGCAGTAGCCCTGCCTTTCTTTATCCTGGCGGTGCCGATCCTGGATATGTCCACCGTGATCCTCAAACGGCTGGCCAGGGGGAAGTCGCCTTTCCATCCCGACAAAGGCCACCTGCACCACCGTCTGCTCAAAGCTGGCCTATCCCAGCGGCATTCGGTGCTGCTGATCTATGCCATGACCCTTTGGGGGGGATCCCTGGCCTTGGCCTTGGCGGGCTTGCCAGCAGGGGGCACCTACCTGGGCGGGGCCTCGCTGGTGTTGGCAGGGGTGGCTTGGGGGCTTGGCAACGGCAACGAGCTTTGCCCTCGGAGGACAGGCCCGAACAGGAATATGTTGCTCCGCAATGCTGTTGCGACCAGGAATGTAAAGAAGATTGAGCTGGGCTTGTTCTCCATCGCTCGCCTGCCTAGACTGGAGGCGCTCTATATTTATTTGTTGTTTTTTGTTTAGCTCTGTGTTGCCTCATGCGCCCCACACCTGAGTTGGCAGCTCTCCTGCGCCGCACCGCGGATCGTATCCAATCCCAACACTGGGGCTTCTGGGACTGGGAGTACTGCTGGCGGGACAGCACCCGCTGCAATTGCGGCCTGTTGGTGCGAGAAGCCCTGGGCTGGGATCGGCAGCAACTCAGCCTGCGCATCCACCGCGGCACCTGGCGCTCCATTGCCCAAACCGCCTACCGAACTGCTGCCCTGGCCCTGCGGGATCCCTGGCAACCGGAAGGGCGCTGCGAGTCCACGGGCCTACGGCTGGGGTACGTGTTTGAGAAAATGGCAGAGCTGGGGTTTGACCAACCGGAAGACTTTGCCGCCCTGGAAGAGCTGAGCCACCCCGTCATCCTGGCCCGCCTGGCAGAAAAAGGTGTGGAGCCGGTACAGCGCGACCAGGCGATCCATGTGGCGCTCTACATGCGGGAACTGGCGGACTGGATTGACGAACAACTGCAGGCCCAGGCTCAGATCAGCCGCTTGAGCCAACCTTTGCCCAAAGCAACAGGGATCCCCGTCCACCAGTCGGTGCACCTTACTTGAGGAACTCAGTTGCCTTCCTCTACCATCACCACATGGGCAGGGATCCCAGGGGGAAGAGCCTTGCAGCCGGACAAAAAGGCCAGCTCGATTAAGAAGGCAAATCCCCCCACTTCAGCACCGCTCTGGGCCACCAATTGGGCGGTGGCGGCGGCTGTGCCCCCGGTGGCAATGACATCATCCACGATCAACACCCGCTCTCCGGGGCGCAGGGCGTGGGCGTGGAGTTGGAGCTGGTCTTGGCCGTATTCCAGGCTGTAGGTCTGGCTGAGCACCGGCGGCGGCAGCTTGCCCGGCTTGCGAACCGGGACAAATCCCAAGCCCAGGTGTTGTGCCAAAGCAGCCCCTAAAATGAACCCCCGCGACTCGATGCCGACCACATAATCTAGGGATCCCATGCCGGTGGTGCCGGCGGCCAACTGTTCAATAGCCGCCCGGAAGCCTGCCGGATCCTGTAGCAGGGGGGTCATATCCCGAAAGAGGATGCCGGGTCTGGGAAAATCGGGCACCAAGCGAATGAGGGCTCGCAGATCCATCCTGTTTTCCTCGCTGGCCAGTGGCTTGCTGTTCGCGTTAGCGGGACGGAGTCCTCAAAGGGCACTCCAAGCAACCCATCATACTCGGTTAGCTTGTGGGCAGATGGGATCCCTTTTGGTCAGTCTGGCAACGGGGAAGATTTTCTATAATTGGCAAGGCTGGGGGCCGCGGCTCACCTAGTCGCCCATCTGTAAAATCGGAGATCTCTCATGCGCTACTACATGGCCATCGACTCCAATCCCCTGGCAAGTTTGCCGCTGGCTCTGTTTGGGGTGAGTAGCGAGTCGGCCTATGTCGATCTGCTGCAAGACAAGCTCATTGTGCGGGCGGGCAGCCTGTTCAACGAGACGTTCTCCCTGAGCGAGTTGGGACAAGGGGAGCGCTTCCCCTGGCCTTGGTACTACGGACTGGGCGTGCGCACCGATTTTCAGGGGATCGTTGGCCCGGTAACCAGTGCCCAAGGGGTGATCGCCATTCCACTGGTGCAGGAGAAGCCTCTCTTTATTCCCTTGCTGGGGCCGGTAGGGCTGCAACTGCCCTGCAAAAAGCTGGTCTTCAGCCTCAAAGATCCAGATACCTTCCTGGCCAACTTCAACCAGGGTCGCCCAGAGGTCAACGCCGGCCCGAAGAATGTGGTGATTGATTGACGCTCCTCCCGCTAACGCAAGGCAAGTAGCAGGAGATTCCCCCTTCACCGAGTCTTGACCCGATGCCGTGAAGACATCACGCGAAGCACTGCGACGGATCTGGGTAGAACCGCAGGGATCCCTACAGGTTGCCAACGCAGCTCAGGGTGTGGAGAAGACCCAGGGTACCAGCTCCCACCGTCGTCGATGGACAGGATCCCCAAAATGCGCGACGGTGAGTTTATTCTGGTCGTTACGCTGGACGCCAAAGGGATCCCTGATGAGTTCAACCCCGCTGCAGCGCACCCCCTTGTTCCCCCTTCATCAAGCTTTGGGGGCGCGATTTGTCTCTTTTGCCGGCTGGGAAATGCCGCTGCAGTATCGGGGAGTGATAGCAGAACATCGGGCAGTGCGGGAGAGGGTGGGGATATTCGACATTTCCCACATGGGCAAGTTCACCCTCTGGGGGCCGGAGCTGGGATCCCACCTCAGCCGTCTGGTTCCCAGCGATCTGAGCGCCGTTCCTGTGGGATCTGGTCGGTACACCGTCCTGCTCAATCCACTGGGGGGCATTTTGGATGATGTCATCTTCTACCGGCATCCACCGGAGGGTGAGCTGGAGCACTGGAGCGTGATCGTCAATGCAGCCACCCGGCAGAAAGATTGGGATTGGCTCAACCACCACTTCCAAGGGATCCCCGGAGTTAACCTGCAGGATCACTCCGATGCTCAGGTTCTGTTGGCGGTGCAGGGGCCGGCAGCCGAGGAGGTTCTCCAGCCCTTTTTAGAGGGATCCCTGAAGGCTTTGCGCCGGTTTCAGCACGGTCGGTTTGCCACAGCAGCGGGAACCTCGGGAGAGACTATCTTTGTGGCCCGCACCGGCTACACCGGAGAAGATGGCTTTGAAGTTATGCTCAGCCCCGAAGATGGCATCCGCCTTTGGGAGCAACTGATTCAGGCCGGCGTGCAACCCTGTGGGCTGGGCTGCCGCGATACCCTACGTCTGGAGGCCGCGCTCCATCTCTACGGGCAGGACATGGACGAGAGCACCACTCCCTTGGAAGCCGGCTTGGGATGGTTGGTGAACAACCCAGAAGACTATATCGGCAAGCCCGCCATCGAAAGCCAACGGGAGCAAGGGATCCCTCGCCACCTGGTGGGGTTTCGCATGCTGCATCCGGCCATCCCCCGCAGCGGCTATGCCATCTACGCTCCCAACTCCCCTGAGCCGATCGGACGGGTAACCAGCGGCACCCATTCTCCCAGTTTGGGCTACGGCATCGGCTTGGGCTATGTCGCTCCGGCTTGGGCCAAGGTGGGATCCCGGCTGGAAATTGAAATTCGGGGGCAACGCCGGCCTGCGGAAGTAGTGAAAAAACCTTTCTATCGTGCTCCGCACCGCTGACGGGAACAGGCGCAGGCTCCGGTTAACCCAGGGGGTTGAGCCGTTTGCCGGTCTTGGGAGTGGAGTATTCCTGCTGCAGCCGCCGCAACTTCCGCAAGGCCCGCCGTTCAATCTGTCGTACTCGCTCCCGCGAAAGACCGATGTGCTCCCCAATTTCCCGCAGCGTTAGGCCCCTCGATCCATCCAGCCCATAGCGAGCCACGATCACCTGTCGTTCTCGTTCACTCAGTTGGCCCACCAGCGCGCGGACTTCCTCTCGACGGGCAAGCTGGGTTAGGTGTTCAACAGGGTCGTTGTCTTCATCTGGGATGAAGTGCTGCAGCTCGGTGCCGTCTTCATCCCCTACCCCCACATTCAAGGAACGCATCTCTGCCATGTGGCGGGTGATCAGCTCCCGGTAGTTATCGCCGATATCCAGAGAATCAAAAACTTCTTCTGCCTGGGGGCGGGATCCCCTTTCGGCAGATAACTCGCGGTAGCGCCGCTTCACCTGGGAGACTTTTTCGTACATGTGGGCCGGCAGACGGATCATCCGCCCCTTGTTCTGGATGCCCCGGTTCACACTTTGCCGGATCCACCAAGTGGCATAGGTGGAGAACTTGTAGCCACGGGTGGGATCGAACTTTTCCACGGCGCGGGTGAGGCCGATCGTGCCTTCCTGAATCAAATCCAGAAACGGCAAGCCGCGATTGCGATAGCGCTTAGCAATCGACACCACCAAGCGAAGGTTACACTCCACCATTCGTTTCTTGGCTGCTTCCCCCTGCCGCAGGATCTGCTGCAGCTCTGCCAAGGGGATCCCCA
>NZ_JANSIH010000464.1:0-33160 GCF_047462075.1 Synechococcus sp. R55.2 | reverse complement strand
TTGGCTGCTTCCCCCTGCCGCAGGATCTGCTGCAGCTCTGCCAAGGGGATCCCCAACCGCCGGCTCCAATCTTCCACCGACTCGTGGGGCTGCCGCTGTTCTAGGAGCGCCACCATCCGCTGCACCTGGTGAGCCAAACGGAGTTCTTCTTCAGCGGTGAGCAACGAGTAGCGCCCAATCGTCTTCAAGAAACGCCCCACCGCATCTTGCAAGTCAAGACTTTCCGACATATCAAACCCCACACCATAAATTCATGTCCTGTCAGAATCGCCACTTCTCCTGTTGTTGCATCAAGCCGTCTTCCTGTGTGTGAAGCTGACCTTTCTGCAAACAGCACCTTATTCATACCAGCACAAAAGCCCTTTCGTAAAGGCTTTAACTCTAAAAACTTGAGCCAGAATCGAGTGCTTGACTCACTAAATTTATTGAGTCTGGCTCACTAGACTCTATTAGGAGCGTCTAGCTGCCCATTTTGTTGATTAAAAACTCTACTAAAAGGGTGCCCGACAAATAAACCATTTCATAAGCCCGGATTTAAGGCTTAGGAAAGTTACGAAAGATTGTTCTAAACAATCAACAAATTTTTGATGCCAAATCAGATTGCTCATAAGCTAAGAAAGCAAATTTTTTCACTCATTTTGTTAGAACTAGAAATGGATATTTCTGTTTGCAGAACTATCGGAAGGGCTTGCTCGGCAGGGAATAGAAAGGTTCATCAGCAGGTTTTTGGAATGCCTTGAGGTGAATTTGGCACGTCATCGCCGACAACCTCAGCCGGAAACAGATGAGGACGGATCCCTGTGGGACGGGTTTTTGCTTCTGCCTCTAAACCTAGTGGAAGTTATCGCCAATACTCGACTTTGGACACTAGATGCAGATCTAAGATTTCTGTATCACCGAACACGCTAGGCGCGGATGCCTCAGCCTTGGTGCTCCGTACCGCTATCGCGAATGCCGCAGCGCGCGCCTACATAAGAAGGCAGGTCAGGCCAGCCCAGCGACCCTCCAGGCCCAGGTGTGTTGCACTCCTGCGGGAGAAAGGGGGAGCTGCGTTCCGCTCGCTCGACCCACCGCAGGATGGTTTACATTTCTTCCACCACCCCAAGGGCGCTTTATAGTGAGGATCCGGTCTCCATCGGTCAAAGGATTGGAAGGGCCATGTCTCACTTCACCACCCTGCAAGTGCAAATCAAAGACGCCGATCTCCTGGAAGAGACCCTGAAGGAATTGGGCTACGCCGTGCAGCGGGATACCAGCCTGCGGGGCTATCTCTGGAACCGCACCCGTGCCGACTTGGTGATCCGTCAGAAAAATGGCTTCGACATCGGGTTTCGCCGCAACGGGGATCACTACGAGCTGGTGGCCGATCTGTGGGGGGCGGGCATCGATCCCAAGACCTTTCTGGAGCCGATCTTGCAGCGCTATGCCCACAAAAGTTTGCTGCGCTCAGCCCGTGAGCAGGGCTATGCCATCGAGGCCGAAGAAGTGCTGGAGGATGGCACCATCCGCGTGGTGGTGGGGCGTTGGGTATAGCTAGGCCCATCGGCATCCGCCCATGGTAGGTAAGCCTCAGCCGGCTGTCAGGACTGACCAGGGATCCCGGCCCCAACCTTGGGATCTGGTGTTGGGGGGGCAAATGGCAACCGGGAGCGCCCCTGCCCACGCCTTGGTGTTGGGAGGTATCGAGGGGGCGCGGAGACGACTCACCCACAGCGATGAAGCCGTGCGCTTGGCCACCCTGCCCCAGTTGCTGCAGTACGGGTCGGCGGGCCTGGCCGAACTCATTGAAGCCCTCGCCGGCAATAGCTCTTGGGCAGTCCGCTTGGCAGCTTGGCGGCTGTTGTCTCAGCTTGGCCAGCCGGAGGCAGAACGGGCCTGTCGCACCTACAGCCCTTTTCGCCCGGTGGGGGGAGCGCAAGGGGTGATCGTGGCCTATCGGCGTGGGGAGCGGGATTTTGCCTATGCAGACCTGGAGGGAGCCGACCTTGAAGAAGCACGGCTGGGGGGGATCAACCTGTGGGAGGCCAACCTGAGGCGGGCCAACTTGCGCTTTTGCAACTTCAACGGCGCCCGGCTGCGGCAAACGGATTTGCGCCAAGCGGATTTGCAAGGGGCCAAGCTGAGCGGAGCCGACTTACAGGGAGCCGACCTGCGGGGATCCGACCTCAGAGGGGCCAAGGTCAGCGGCACCAGCCTGCGGGGATCCCAGCTTTCGGAAGAGACCCACCTGGAAGAACGGGTGCGCCACATTTGGCAGTTGCAAAACTGGGGGGGACAGGGGCAAGATTTCTCCGGCCAAGACCTGAGCAAAGCCGATCTGCGAGAACTGGTGCTCTGTCAGATCCGGCTGAGGGGAGCGGATCTGAACCGGGCCGATCTGCGCGGATCCAACCTGGAGGGAGCGGACTTGGGGGGAGCCAACCTACAGCGGGCGGACTTGCGGGGGGCCAACTTGCAAAATGCCGACCTGGAAGGGGCCAATCTCAGCGGCGCCGAGCTGCGTCAGGCCCAGTTTCAGGGGGCTAACCTGCGGCGGGCCGATGTCAGCGGGGCCAACCTAACCCAAGCCAACCTGGAAGGAGCTCAGATCGAAGGGTTAAAGCACAGCGGATCCCGGATTGCCGGCCTGATCTTTCCCGACGGCACCCCGATCAAGCCCTGGTGGTGGTAACAGGTGCCTACCGCTCACCCAATGAGCCAAATCCAAAGGAATCCCAAGATCCCCCGGCAATTGGGCAAACCCGGATCACCATAGGAGTAGAGATACCTATGGGGTACAGCTATGGTTCTGGCAGAACAGCTCTCGACAAAACCGCTCACCGCCGACGAGCTTCGCAAAATGGATGCCTACTGGCGGGCCGCCAACTATCTGTCGGTCGGGCAAATCTATTTGATGGACAACCCGCTGCTGCGAGAACCCCTAAAACTGGAACATGTGAAGCCACGCCTGCTGGGGCACTGGGGCACCACACCCGGGTTGAACTTCATCTACGTGCATCTCAACCGCATCATCAAACGGGAAAACCTCAATATCCTCTACATCACCGGCCCCGGCCACGGTGGCCCTGCTCTGGTGGCCAACACCTACTTGGAAGGCACCTACAGCGAGGTGTATCCCAACATCGGCCAAGACGCCGAAGGCATGCGCAAGCTGTTCAAGCAATTCTCCTTCCCCGGCGGCGTGCCCAGCCACGTGGCTCCGGAAACCCCTGGCTCCATCCACGAGGGGGGAGAACTGGGCTATGCCCTGGCCCACGCCTTTGGGGCTGCCTTTGATAACCCCGATCTGCTGGTGGCCTGTGTGGTGGGGGATGGAGAAGCGGAAACCGGCCCCTTGGCCGCTTCCTGGCATTCCAACAAGTTCCTCAACCCCATCCACGACGGAGCAGTGCTGCCGATTCTGCACCTGAACGGCTACAAGATCGCCAATCCCACCGTTTTGGCCCGCCTCAGCCGTGACGAGCTGCAAAATCTGTTTGTGGGCTACGGCTACAAACCCTACTTCGTAGAAGGCTGCGAGCCGGCAGAGATGCACCAGTTGATGGCCGCCACTTTGGACACGGTGATCCACGAGATCCAAGAAATCCAGCAGCATGCCCGCAGCAAAGGGGATCCCACTCGTCCCCAGTGGCCGATGATCATCCTGCGCACCCCCAAAGGCTGGACCGGCCCCAAAGAGGTGGACGGCAAAAAGGTGGAAGATTTCTGGCGCTCCCACCAAGTGCCCCTGGCGGATCTGGCCAAAAAACCGGAGCACCTCAAGGCTCTGGAGGACTGGATGCGCAGCTACAAGCCGGAAGAACTCTTCGATGAAAATGGCCGTCTGCTGCCGGAGCTGCAAGAGCTGGCCCCCAAAGGGGAAAAACGCATGGGGGCTTTGCCCCACGCCAACGGCGGCCTGCTGACGCGGGAGCTGAAAATGCCGGATTTCCGTCGCTACGCCGTGCCTGTCCCCCGCCCCGGCACCACCGAAGCCGAAGCCACCCGAGTTCTGGGGCAATTTCTGCGGGATGTGATGAAGCTCAACCCCCACAACTTCCGCCTCTTTGGCCCCGATGAAACCGCTTCCAACCGCTTGGATGCTGTGTTTGAGGCCAGCGACCGCACCTGGGTAGCTCCCATCTACGATTGCGACGAGCACCTCTCCCCAGATGGACGGGTGATGGAGATCCTCAGCGAGCACGTCTGTCAGGGCTGGCTAGAAGGCTACCTGTTGACCGGGCGACACGGGTTCTTTTCCTGTTACGAAGCCTTCATCCACCTGGTGGACTCGATGTTCAACCAACACGCCAAATGGTTGAAAACCACCCGGCACATTCCTTGGCGGCGGCCCATTCCTTCCCTCAACTACCTGCTGACTTCCCATGTGTGGCGGCAGGATCACAACGGCTTCAGCCACCAGGATCCCGGCTTTTTGGATCACGTGGTCAACAAAAAGGCCGAAATCATCCGCGTCTACCTGCCCCCGGATACCAATACTTTGCTCTCGGTGGCCGACCACTGTCTGCGCAGTCGCCACTACGTGAACGTGATCGTGGCAGGCAAACAGCCGGCCCTGCAGTACCTGGATATGGATGCGGCCATCAAGCACTGCACCCAGGGCTTGGGCATCTGGGAATGGGCCAGCAACGATCAGGGTTCAGAGCCGGATGTGGTGATGGCCTGCTGCGGCGATGTGCCGACGATGGAAACCCTGGCGGCGGTGGACTTCCTACGGCAGCACCTGCCGGACATCAAGATCCGGGTGGTGAATGTGGTGAACTTGATGAAGCTGCAGCCGCCCAGCGAACACCCCCACGGCATCAGCGATGTGGATTACGCCAGCATCTTCACGCCGGACAAGCCCATCGTGTTTGCCTTCCACGGCTATCCCTGGCTGATTCACCGCCTCACCTACCGTCGCCCCAACCACCACAACTTGCACGTGCGCGGCTACAAGGAGGAGGGCACCACCACCACCCCCTTCGACATGTGTGTCCTCAACGAGGTGGATCGCTTCAGCTTGGCCGATGATGTGTTGGATCGGGTGGAGCGCTTCAAGTACGAGCGGGCCCACATCAAGCAGATCATCCAAGACAAGCTGGTGGAGCACAAACACTACATCCGCGAGCATGGAGAAGATCTGCCGGAGGTGCGCAACTGGAAGTGGCCCTATTGAAGGGATCCCCACTCAACTAACTTTCGCCTCTGAGCTCTGGCAGGATAGAGTTTTTGAGGGTTTGGAGGTTGAGGGTGTGAGGGGTTCAGAAAGGGTGGATGCGGATACACTTCCTGATCTGGAGCTGGAAGAAACAGAGTGGGGCGGGATGGCGCTCTCGCTGGGGCTGGGTTTAGCCCTCTCGGCCCTTGTGATTGGGATCCGCCCCCAGGTGTTTGTTCCTTTTGGATTGAGCGTGTTGGGTTCGGCCCTGCTGGGATCCCTGCTCATCCCCGGATTGCGGCGCTGGAAGGCAGGGCAGGTGATCCGTCAGGAGGGGCCCCAATCCCACCAGAAAAAAGCAGGCACACCCACCATGGGCGGGATCAGCTTTTTGCCCGTGGGGCTACTGGTGGCCGGGATCTGGATCGGCTGGGATCCCCATTGGCTGGCTGTCGCGCTGCTCGCGCTGGCCTACGGTTTTGTCGGCTGGCTGGACGATTGGCTGGTGATCCGACAGCAATCCAACAAGGGGTTGTCTCCCCAACACAAGCTGTTGCTCCAGGTGGGAGTTGCCCTTGGGTTTTGTGTCTACCTGGCCTGGCAGGGGATCCCGACCAGTCTGACCTTGCCGGGGATAGGCACCCTCTCTCTGGGCTGGCTGTTCTGGCCCTTGGCCCTGTTTGTGTTGGTGGGCACCAATAATGCCGTAAACCTCACCGATGGTATGGACGGCTTGGCGGCAGGGGTGGTGGCCATCCTGCTGATTGGGCTGGGGCTCCTTCACAGGGATCCAGAGCTATCGGTGTTGGCTTTCACCCTGAGCGGTGCCTGCTTGGGGTTCCTGGTTCACAACCACCACCGGGCGCGGCTGTTCATGGGCGATACCGGATCCCTGGGGTTGGGGGGCGCTCTGGCCGGGTTGGCGCTGCTGGGGGATCAGCTCTGGGCCTTGGCCCTGATGGGGGGAGTGCTGGTGGCAGAGGCGCTGTCGGTGATGCTGCAGGTGGGCTACTTCCAATACACCAAACGCAAAACCGGCACAGGCAGACGGCTGTTGCGCATGTCGCCCTTGCACCACCATCTGGAGCTGGGGGGCTGGTCGGAGGTGCAGGTGGTGGGATCCTTCTACGGGGTAACGGCGCTGCTAGTGGGGCTGGGCTGGGCCTGGTGGCACTGGGCGGGAATTTGAGTTGGCGAGCTGGGGATGCACGGTGATTCCAATGGGGGCCTGACCTCGAAGGGGTCATTCCAAAGCCGACGGAAAGTTGGCCCCGCAGATTTGATCTCCCTCCAGGCATTGTGAGCGTGGTGAACATTCTGCCCAGAGGCAGATCCTCTACAGTCTTGGCACACCGTTCTTAAGAAGCAAGGGTTGCACTATGGATCTAGGCCGCCGTACTGTTCACGCCCTATCTCACCTGCCCCGCCTCTTCAAGCGTAAGCGCGGGATCCCTTTGATGTCGTTGGTATTGGGCATGGCGCTGGCACTGACGACCCTGCTGGGGATGGGATCCCAGGCCCAGAGCCGGTTGGTGGATGTGAAACTTCAACTGAAATGGTTTCCGCAAGCCCAGTTTGCCGGATACCTGATCGCCAAGGAAAAAGGATTTTACGAAGCCGAAGGTCTGAACGTCGAGCTGCTGCCGATTGGAGATCAATCCCCCATCCAGACAGTGGTCGTGGGCGGAGCCGACTTTGGCAACACTTGGATCACCGACCTGCTGACTGCCCGGGCTCAGGGGCTGCCCGTGGTTCACATCGCCCAGATCTTTCAGAAGTCGGGCTACGCGATGGTGTCTCTCAAATCCAGCGGGATCAAAAACCCTGCCGATTTCAAAGGTAAAAAGGTGGGCATTTGGCCTTCTGGCAACGAATATCCGGCCCTGGCTCTGATGAAAGCCTTCAACTTGACCACCAGCCTGGATACAGGGGTGACCAACCCCGATGTGGAGCTGATCACCTATGGCTTCGATCCGGCCCTGGTTTTTCCCGATAAGGTGGATGTAGCCTCGGCCATGCTCTACAACGAGCTGAATCAGATCGTGGGTTTGGGCTACCCCCTGAGCGAACTCAACGTCATGCACCTGCCAGACTACGGCATCAACCTCTTGGAAGACCTGCTGTTCACCACCGAGCGCGTTTTAAACGAAAGCAACTTTAAGGGATCCGGCCAATCGGGCAAAGCCATCGCGGCCAAATTGGTGAAAGCCTCGATCAAGGGTTGGGATTACGCTGTGGCCAACCCAGAAGAAACGGTGCAGGTGGTTCTCACCTTCTGCGGCGCAACCTGCAAAGGATCCGGCTCGGAAGCGGATCCCCTCAAGCACCAAACCTGGCAAATGGCTGAAATTGCCAAGCTGTATCAGGCGGGCCCCACCCTGGAAGGCAATGCTGGGTTGCTGGTGCCTTCGGTGTATCGGGCCAACGTGGAAACCTTGAAATCTTTGGGCATTCTCAGCGCCGATCCGCCTGCTGCGGTGGTGGATTATTCGGTGTGGGAAATGGCCACCGGCAAATCGGCCCCCACCGGCTAAGTCCGGGGATCCAACTGGGCAGAGACTGAGACCCGTTCAGGAAGGGATCCCGGCTGGATCCCTTCTGTTGTGAGGAAAACGCAAAGATTACTGACCGATGTTTGTTCCCTGTCAAATTTCCAACTGAATCCTTTACATTCACCGTTGCAGATCGGGGATCGCTGTAACGTATGGATATGAACTTAAGTTAACATTGCCTTCCCCTGTAACCCAGTTGGAGGCCTCTAAAAGGAGTGTAATCTCATGATGCCGAGTGGCTCCAAAAATTCCGATAGGCCAGCGGCACAGTCAGGGCACAGCGATTTGGTCTCCGACCCGCCGATGCAAGCGGCTCCTTCTCCGGCAGGTGCTGCTGAGCTTTCCTCTGCGCGGCCGTACGTGGTGTTGCACGGCCATTTTTATCAGCCGCCTCGGGAGGATCCCTGCCTCAACCGCATTCAGCGACAGCCGAGCGCCAGCCCCTTTCACGACTGGAACGAGCGCATTTGGGCGGAATGTTACCGCCCCAACGCCTTTGCCCGCGTTCTGGACGACCAAGGACGGGTGGTGCGCATTGTCAACAACTATGAATTCTTGAGCTTTAACTTCGGCCCTACTCTCCTCTCTTGGCTAGAGGAGCATGACATTGAAGTTTACCAACGCATTTTGGCCGGCGACCGTCTCAGCGCTGAGCGGCTGGAGGGTCATGGCAATGCCATCGCCCAAGTCTACAACCACGTCATCCTGCCCCTGGCCAACGAGCGAGACAAGTACACCCAGATCCGCTGGGGAATTGCCGATTTTCAACACCGCTTTGGGCGCCATCCCCAGGGGATGTGGCTGGCCGAAACCGCCATTGATGCAGCAACGGTCACGGCCTTGGTCGAATGTGGGATCCGCTTCGTCATTTTGGCCCCCAGCCAAGCGCAGCGCATTCGCCCCTTGGGACAAACCGAGTGGATCGACGTTAGCCAAGGCCAGATCGATCCCCGCCGGCCCTACCGCTGCTTTACCCCCGACCGGGAGGGGTACTTGGATATTTTCTTTTTCGATGGCCCCATTTCCCGTGACTTGGGCTTTGGGGATATCGTTTACAGTACTTATTCGCTGGCGGAGCGGATCCGTTCCGCTCTGCGCCCGGACAAAGAGGGGGAAGCCTATCTGATCAACTGTGCCACCGATGGCGAGACTTTTGGCCACCACAAGCGGGGTGTAGAACGCACACTGGCCTATGCCTTTTGCGAGGAATTTCCCCGCCGGGGCTGGCAGGTGGGCAACTACAGCCATTTTCTCAGCCAACATCCCCCCACTTGGGAGGTGCAACTGAAACCGGTCACCGCCTGGAGCTGCGCCCACGGGGTAGGACGGTGGTCGCGAGACTGTGGCTGCGGAGCGGTGGGAGGGTGGCACCAACGCTGGCGGCAACCGCTGCGGGAGGCCCTCAACTGGCTGCGGGATCAGCTGGCCGAGATCTACGAGACGGAGGCCAGAGCCTACCTGCGGGATCCCTGGCTGGCGCGGGATCGTTACATCGAGGTGATTTTGGATCGGGAGCGCTGTGATGCCTTTTTGCAGGAGCACCAAAGCCACCGCCTCACCGCCGAAGATCGGGTGCAAGTGCTGCGCCTGTTGGAGATGCAGCGCTACAGCCAGTTGATGTTCACCAGTTGTGGCTGGTTTTTCGAGGAGCTATCCCGTCCTGAAGGGGTGCAGATCCTGCGTTACGCGGCACGGGCTATCCAGTTGGCAGCAGCAGTGGCGGATGTCAACCTAGAAGAGGAGTTTTTGCAGCGCCTGAGCAAGGCCCCCAGCAACCTCGACCTCTACAGAGACGGCAAGGGGGTCTATTGCGCCTTGGTGCGCCCCAGCTTGATCAGCCCGCAACGGCTGGTGGCTCAGCACGCCATGTTTTCCCTGTTTAACGGGATCCCCCGTTCCCAAGGATATGTGCTGGATCAAGTGGATCAAGAGCGCCTGACGATAGGAGGATCGACGCTGGCCATCGGGCGGGTGAAGCTCTCCTTTCCCACCACCCGCGAAGAGCACGACCTGATCTACGCCATGCTCCATCTCGGCGGCTGGGACTTTCAATGTGGCGTCAAGCCGTTTGCCGGGCGGCGCATCTACGAGCAGATAAAAGCGCGGCTGCTGGCCGGATCCCACAGTCGGATACAGATGATCCTGACCCTGCAAGACCTATTTGGGCCGGAAACCTTCGACTTAAACGCCCTCGACGACGAAGATCGGCAGCAGATGATGCGCTGGCTCACTCAAGATACCCTAGACCGCCTGGCCCAGCTCTACCGCCAAACCTACCTGGACAATTACGGGGTCTTGATGGCCTTTCGGGCCGACGGCCTGCCGATCCCGGAAGAGTTGTTGGCTGCCGCTCAGATCACCCTCAACCAACGCCTGTTGACCAGTTTGCGGGCGATGGAAATGGAAGAGGGCAAGCGGGATCACCTGCTGGAATTGCGGGCAATTGTGCGCGAGGCCGAGCAGTTGGGGTGTCAGTTGCGGCGGGAAGAGGCAGCCCGGGTTCTGGATCGGCTCCTACAGCGGGGGATGTGGCACCTTGCCCACGCTTTTGAGCCGGAGACCTTCGGCGAACAGCTCTACAACCTGGAAGAATGGCTGCAATTGGCTGCAGACCTGCGCCTGCCCATCAACTTGGATCGCCTGCAAGAGCTCTATCTGACAGCGCTGGAGCGTCAAATTGGCCCGCGTTGCCCAGCTTGGCCCCAAGAAGACTGCCGAGACATTTCTGCCGAAAACCTGCACCGCCTCTTACAGGTTGGGCAGCGAATTCGGGTCAACGTCAATGCCTGGCTGCGTCACCTACACCCCCAAAATTAAACCCCCAAGATTAAGTTGAGAGCTCAGTGAACTTTAAAGCCATCGGGATGACAGGATTCGAACCTGCGACCCCTTCGTCCCGAACGAAGTGCGCTACCAAGCTGCGCTACATCCCGACTGACAGGCCCCTTTAACCGCCCGCCGAAGCTCAACAAGTATAGCACGCCGGCTACGGACAATGAGGACAAGGGATCCCCAGCAGAGAAGGGGATCCGATCTGCGCTAAGCTGCAAAAATCCCCCCTCTCGTCAGCCCAAGTATGAGTCAGTCTAAGGGTTTTCGCAAATCCAAGCCTGAGAAAAAACCGGCCAGCTCCAACACTGCCAAGCGCAAGGAAGCCGCCCAACGGTACGACGAGCTGAAAGCCAAGGGGATGCCGGAGTTCAACATCTTTGCCCGCCGTCGCCAGCCCGCGCCTGGCCAGCCCAACCCTTGGCTGCCGGTGGGATCCCTGGCAGTGGGACGTTCCAGCGCCATTCACCAAGCCATTTTCCAAAACGAGGAAGAACTCAAAAAAGCAGCCGTCAGGCTGTTTCCCCGTCTCGGCAAGGTGAAAGATGACCTGGAGTTTGGGTTTCGCCTCAAGGACAAGGACTTCCAAGACGAGCCGATCCAGGTGGCGATCCGTCCCCAGCCTTCACCCCTTCAAGTTTGGGTGGCTAAGATGCGGAGCTGGTTGGGCCTCTCCAGCAAAGGAACCTCTAAAAAAGGCTAGACTGCCGCAAAGGCTCTGGGCAGCCAGCTCAAAATCAGAGGGTTGACCACCTCTGGGCGCTCGTCGTGGGGGCAATGGCCTGTATTGGGAATGGGCAAGAACTGGTAGTCGATCCCTTGCACATGGTTTTGAAAGCCGCGGCCCCGTTGAATGGGTGTCCAGGGATCCCCTTCTCCCCAGAGCACCAACAGCGGGCAGCGCACCTGAGGCAATAGGGCTTCGGGAGTCGGGCCGGGGGGAGCGGTAAGAATCGAGGCAAACACCTGCTGAGCGCCCACATCACAGGAAGGGGCATACAGAATCTCCACCAGCTCATCGGTAATGGCGGCGGGGTTGCGGTACACCTGCTTGAGAGTTGCGCGGATACGCTGCCGCTGCCGCACCCGATCAAACAAAAATGGCCCCGTCACCGGAGAGGCCACCAGAGCGGTGAAAACACTCATGAAAAGGCGGAAAATCGGGCTGAGCTCATGGGAGCGATGGTTCAACCCCCCGGCGCAGTTGAGCAACACTGCTCCTGCCGTTAACTGGGGATGCCGGGCGGCCATGATCAAGCTGAGCAAGGCACCAATGGAATTGCCGATAAACACAGCAGGCTGCTGAATGTGCTGCTGCCAAAAATCCACCAGCAACTCCGCCCAGAGATCCAAGGTGTAGGGGAGAGCAGGCTTGGCCGAGCCGCCAAACCCGAGCAAATCCAGGGCATAGACCCGGTATCCTGCCGCAGCCAGCACGGGGATGTTGTGCCGCCAATGGCCGATGGAAGCCCCGAATCCATGCACCAAAACCAGGGGGGATCCGGATCCCTGCACCACGTAGCGAATGGCATGTCCGCGCCAGCTCCAGACTTGGGGAGCAAAAGGAGCAATGGCCTCAGCCGCAGAACCGGCAGAAGAAGCAGTCAGCACAGCCTGAAAACAGACCCAGTTAAAGATGTAGGTAGAAACTCAGAGCCATCCCTGTTCATCATAGCTTCGGAATGCCTTTGTCTCCCGTCTCTACTGCCCTGCCTGCTGCTGCAGTTGCGGGTTCAGGTGCCGCCGAGGTGGGGTTGGGCCGGTCAACATGGGACGAAAGCATGCTGGACTTCTTGGGATCCCCGCCCTTGGCTGGATGGCATAGCACCCGGGGATCAGCTTTCGACCTCATTTCGACCTCATTATTTTGTAGATTTTGTAGCTCGGCTGGGTTGAGCAGAAAGAGCGCTGGGAAGCGCAACCCGTCCAAGGAGGTCGGAGCCGGAAGCCAGTTGGACAGGTTAAGGTGAAGAGACTGTTAAGATTCTTATGGTTTTGCTGTTGCCAAGGCAACACCGCACCAACTAACATCTCGCTACACTGCGACCGCTCATGATTCATCCTCTGCTGCAACGGCTGCACCAATCCACCCTGACCCCGCTGCGGGATATCCACTGGACGCCGGAATTGTTCGGAATCCTCTTGGTGTACTTTGTGCAGGGGGCGGTGGGGCTGGCACGGCTGGCCACCAGCTTTTACCTGAAGGATAGCTTGGGCCTCAGCCCGTCTCAGGTGGCGGCGTTGATGGGCGTTGCCATGAGCCCCTGGATCCTCAAACCCCTCTACGGCCTGCTGTCGGATACCGTACCGGTGGCGGGCTATCGGCGTCGTCCCTACCTCTTGTTGTCAGGGCTTCTGGGGTGTGGGGCTTGGCTGGGGATGGCCCTGTGGGCACCGACGGCTGGTCTGGCCACCCTGTGGATGGTTTTGGGATCCCTGGCGGTGGCGGTAGGGGATGTAATCGTAGATTCGCTGGTGGTGGAGCGGGTACACGGCAGTGACTGGGCGGGGACGGGCACGCTGCAATCTTTAACTTGGGGAGCAACGGCCTTGGGATCCCTGCTCACCGCCTATTTGGGAGGAGCGCTCTTGGCCCATTATCCGCCGCAGGTGGTGTTTGGGCTGACGGCCTTTTTGCCGTTGTTCATCGCTCTGGCAGCTTGGGTTATTGCCGATCAACCGGTGGCGTTGTCCCAGGGCTGGGATCCCTTGCAACAACAGGTGGGGCAGGTGTGGCGGGCGCTGCGGCAACCCAGCATTTTGCTGCCGGTGCTGTTTGTGTTCGTTTGGCAGGCCACTCCCAGCGCCGATGCGGCTCTTTTTTACTTTGTCACCAACGATCTCGGCTTTGGGCCGGAATTTTTGGGTCAGGTGCGCTTGGTTACCAGCATCGCCAGTTTGCTGGGGGTAGGGATCTTCCAAGTGTACCTGCGGCGGCTCCCACTGCGGCCCCTGTTCGGCTGGATGACGGTGATCTCGGCGGCGTTGGGCCTGACCAGCCTTATCTTGGTCTATCACCTCAACCGGGATTGGGGCATCGACGATCATTGGTTTAGCTTGGGGGACAGCCTGGTGCTGACGGTGGCAGGACAGATTGCCTTTATGCCGGTGTTGGTCTTGGCCGCCCGCCTCTGCCCCCCTGGGATCGAGGCCACCCTCTTTGCCCTGCTGATGTCGGCCTTTAATTTGGCGGGGTTTCTCTCCCAAGAGCTGGGATCCCTGCTGATGCATGGGCTGGGGGTAACGGAGACCGATTTCAGCCGGCTGGGGCTGCTGCTGATCCTGACCAACCTTTCTACCCTCTTGCCCCTGCCGTTTTTGGGCTGGCTGCCGGAAGAGAGCATAACCCTTGGCGGAGCAGAACTGGAGGCGGAAGCCCATGCCTCTCTGGAATCCTTTCTGCGGGATGTGCAGGCAGAAGAAGCGGAGACAGCCTTGGCGATGGAAGGGGTCTCTCTGGCCGAAACCGACCCAACCTAAAGAGACTCTGTCTGGCCTCGGGAAAGGCATACAGCCTCGGTGTCCAGCCGCTAAGATGGAGGGATGAGCTGGGTAGCCCCCACAACTCACTCGGATCTTTCACTTCAGGAGGGGACCGTGCTTCATCGTAGGATCTATCAACTCAGCCGCGAAGGCAAGGATGTGTGGATCTATCTGCGGGATCAGGGACGCTGGCTGGAACGGGCCAAGATCCTCGATATCGAAGGGGACACCATCCTAGTTCGCTACGAGACAGAAGATGAGGAGGAGATCTGCTCCTGGGAGGAGATGATTCGCCTGGAAAGCATTGGAGCTGTTGCTCAGCGCCTTTCCACCATTCCCAAGGGGATGCTCAGCACGTCAGATTTGCTCACCTCAGAAGACTGCCCTCCGGCTGAATTGCTGCATCCGCCACTGTTGCCTACCGAAGGAGAAGATCATCCCAGCAGCGAGCGCCTCGTGGAGGATTACTACCTGGATCGGGAGGCTCCTGCCGAGCTGCCGGTGCGCTCCAGTGGGGAAGATCTCAAACGGGCGGATCGTGCCCGGCACGATGCTGAAGGCACGGATTGAGTTCTCCGTTTGCCAGAGCGGCGCAGAAGAGCGCTTGACATCCTCAGGTTCAGACGCCAGCTCAGAAGCCTAGAGGTGGATGGCCCGGCCACGGCCAGAAAAGTTCTCTAGAGTTCACCTTGGCAGATGAAGGGGATCCCAAGGGCGGGATCTACTTTGCCAGGCCCTCAGTTGTGCAGGGTCGGATGGTCAGTGGGCCGTAGAACTCCTCTTGGCACAGCTCCACCTGAGAGCGGGCAGCCATTAGCAGCAATGACCAGAAGACTTGAATGGGGTGAATGGTCCCGCTGCTGCCGTTTTGATAGCTTTTTTGGCAAAAGTGTTGCTGGAGATCGACAAAGCTGATCTGGGTCAGACCCTGCTGCCAAAGCTGAGCCAGCAGAGATTCTAGCTCGGCGGTGGTTTCCAAAAGGTTTTCCGGGTGGGCTAGCTGAGTGATGGCCGACAGCGCTTGCTGGCGAGAAATCCGTTGGGCCAGCGGCTTTGGGGCAGCTTCGGGCTGGTGTTCCAGCAGGGTTTCCAGCTCTTGCAGGTGGGCGATGAGTTCTTTGAGGGTGATGGGCCGGGTACGTTGAAGACGGGGTGCTGCCCTGGGTTGCAACACGCGATCCAAGTGCGCCAAAGACCAGCTTGGCCAGGGATCCACTTCTACCTCCACCGGGCTGGGCTCACTTTCTTCTGCTTCTGGTTCTGCCAAAGCCATCGCCTTGAGATAGACCAACATGGCAGCGTGGAGCAGGGCTTGTCCCGACTCAGACAGGTCATGGCTGCTGCTGGTGGGAGCCATACGGGCCAGAAAGCGATCGATAACCTCGATGACCTGCACATCCCAGGGATCGATCTCGCCTCGTTCTGCCAAATCAATGAGCAGAGCAATTGCCTCTTCGGTCGGTGAGTAGGCCATAGCACCCCACAGCTCCCTGACCCTTACTGTAGCCCTCAGGCCGGATCCCGGCTATCTCTAGCCATCTCCCATGCCGATCCGAATCCTCTGGCTCAATCGCTGACGTGGTAATATAGAGATCCTGCTCTAGTCGATAGCTGCTAGAGTGGTATCTGCGGGCGGTTAGCACAGTGGTAGCGCACTTCCTTCACACGGAAGGGGTCACAAGTTCGAATCTTGTACCGCCCATACCCGCAAACCTGCTCCTGCAGCGAGCTTCAACAGTCCAAGTCCTTCTCCTGGAGGAGAGATACAGGCGGCTAGAAACGACTTTTTCCGCCCCGGGGTCTCCCTGAAGCGCGCCTTAGGGAGAGGGCTAATGGCTGTTGAGAACAACTCCGCTTGAGCTTCCAGCGTCTTTGCTGCCAGGCCAGTGGAGAAAGGGAAGAATGGTAGCCTAATAAAGGGTAGGGTTGAGGCCATGCAAGAATTTCGTCCCGCTAACGCGATCAGAAACCTTCGCTTCATACTCCTGGGCTTGTGGATCTTGAGCCTGCTCGTTCTCCTCATCCAAAACTGGGGATCCCCGGCAAGGGTTGTGGTGGGTGGGCAATCGGGATCCCCGCTTCCTCTATCGTTGGTGCTATTGGCCTCTTATGGGGCAGGGATGGGGCTGGGATTTTTGTATGTAGGCTCCTGGCGATTGCACGACCGGGTGTTCCAGCGACAGGCAATCCGTAAGTTAACTCAGTTGAGCGACCGAGTTCGCTTTTTGGAAGCCCAGCTGATTCCCCCCGACCACTATTTGCCCCAAGATCTGCCGGAGTACGAGCCGGATCCCCAAGCAGGCCGCTATTCCTATTCCAATATCCCGCCGGAACGCATTCGCGATCCCGCTCCTGAGGACGACGATGCGGCAGCAGCTCCCAACTGGCGGATTGTCCAGCGGCCCTACGCCGACGAGGAGGAGGAAGGATGGGATTCCTAAACTGGTGGAAATCGTCTGCCGCTCCTGCGTCTGAGCCCGATCCCCGCCCTGAACCGCGGGGACAGAACAACTATCTGCTCATCGTCCTAGACAGTTGCCGCTTCGACAGCCTGCTGGCGGCCAACCCCAAGCACTTGCTGAAGTTGGGCCCTCTGGAAAAGCGCTGGAGCTACGCTTCCTGGACGGCCCCTGCCCATTACAACCTGCTCATGGGCCTGCTGCCCCACACCAGCCCCATCCACGTTTTTGCGTCCGAGCACTACAAGCAAGATTATCTGCGCTACAACGAGCGGCTCGGCACCCGGCAACCCATTGAGTTCAAGCATCTGCTGCCTCATCTCTATTTGCCGACGCTGCTGAAGCATCAACTGGGCTACACCACCCACGCCATGGTCTCCATGCCGGTGCTCAACCCCAGCACGCTGCTGAATCGGGATTTCGATTCCTACCGCCTCATGCCCCAGCACAACGATATGGCGGCCATGGTGGAACAGTTGCGCTTCGAGCCGGATCGCCCCAGCTTTTACCTGTTAAACGTGGGCGAAACTCACTATCCCTACGCGCTGCCCGATGAGGATCCCAGCTTGTGGCCCCGCATCTCGGGGGTGAATGGGGTGTTGAAGCGGCTGGATGAAGGAGAAGAGGACGGGATCCCCTTTTTCGATTCGGCCCAGTTGGAAGAGCTACGGCAGCGACAGATCCAGGCGGTGCGCTACCTGGATGGGATCTTTGAACAGCTGTTCGACCTGGTTCCCAAAAACACCTACATCACGGTTACAGCCGATCACGGCGAACTGTTTGGGGAGGGAGGCTACTTCGGCCACGGCCCTATCCACCACGAAAAAGTGCTGGAGGTGCCCTTTATCGAGGGCAAAATTCGCTAGGATGAGGCCCTCACCCCCAGCCCCTCTCCCTGAGGACAAGGGTGGCCATCGATAGCCCAGCAACTGGGCTTACCAGGATTGAGCCTCTGTTTGCCTGCCGGTTAACGCGATCGCCTGAATCGCATGGGCAGAGCCTCTTTCCTTTTGGAGCAGCTAGATCTGCTGGGTCTCCGGCTTGGGCAGGGTAGGATCCCGGCGGGGTTCGCCGTTGGCGCTACTCGGACGGAGCCCTTGCGGGGATCCTTTTACACCGGAACCCAACCCATCTTCGGCGGCCAGGTCGGCAGAGCGGGCGATCTCGTAAAGGCTTTTCACCACACTGCTGAGGGGAATGGCGACGATCACGCCCAGGATGCCCCCCAGTTGCGCCCCCACCAACAGGGCAATCAAGATCCACACTGGATTTAGCCCGATCAGCTCTCCCATCAGGCGGGGGGCGATGACCCGATCCTTCACCTGCTGCACGATCAGGGAAACCAGCACCACTTTAAGGCTGAGCCAAATGTCCTGAAAGGCCAGCAACACCGCCGCCGCCCCAATGCCAATCACCCCCCCCACCAGGGGGATGACCTCCAGCAGGCCGATCAGCAGGCCAAACAGGAGCCCGAAAGGTACCCGCAAAAACCCAAAAACCGGCACCAGCATCAGGGCCATGATGAACCCCAACACCAACTGGCTGATGAGGAAGTTCTGAAAGCTGAGGGCTAGGGCTTCGCCAATGCGCGGCCCCCAAGGTTTGGGGAAGAGGCTGAGCAACCCCTGCCAGAACTGGCCCCCGTAGAGCAGCATGTAGAGGGCCAACACCAGCACCAGCACCAAGTCGATCACCTGGTTGAACGTACCCAGAAGGAGATCCAGGGATTGGCCGGCAATTTTCTCGGCGCTGGCCTGCAGGCGGTTGAGAAGGGTATTGACCAGCTCCGTCTGGCCAAGGTTGATGTTGCGCTCGGCGGCCCAAAGGCTAATCTGGTCGAGCCAATTTTGTAAGGTGTCCACCCACTCTGGGATCCGCGCCCCCAGCTGCACCACTTGCTTGGCCAAGACCGGCACCACGGCGATCCCCACCAAGACCAGCAGCACCACCGAGAGAGCAAAGACCAGGGTGACCGCCAAACCTCGACTGACCCGATAGCGCCGCAGCACCTGCACCGGGTAGTTGAGCAAAAAGGCCAGCACCGCCGCTGTCAGGATGGTGGTGAGCAAATGCCCAAACAGCCGACCCACCTGTATGGCCAGCCAGCCGCTGATGACGATCAAGATCCAGGTGAGCAGCAACCGCTGCAAGGGTGAGAAGCGATTCATGCCGGAGCCATCCCCAAGGGATCCCAAAGCGCTTAAAAACCCAGGATGCTATACCCACTATCCACGTAGATCACCTGGCCGGTAATGCCGCTGGCCAGGTCGCTGGCCAGAAAAGCCGCCACATTGCCCACCTCTATTTGAGTGACATTGCGCCGTAGGGGAGCTTTCTCCTCCACAGCATGCAGCATGGCATGAAAATCGGAAATGGCCGATGAGGCCAAGGTGCGGATTGGGCCGGCAGAAATGGCGTTCACCCGGATCCCGGCAGGGCCCAGCTCGGCAGCCAGGTAGCGGACACAGGTTTCCAGGCCCGCTTTGGTGACGGCAGCCATGTTGTAGTTGGGCACCACTCGCACTCCTCCCAAGTAGGTCAAGGTGAGGACACTGCTGCCGGATCTCAGTAGGGGCTTGGCAGCCCGGCAGAGGGCAATCAGGGAGTAGGTGCTCACATCCATGGCCAGGGCAAACCCCTCCCGCGAGATATCGCTGAAGTTGCCGCTCAGCTCCTCTTTTTTGACATAGGCCAGGCAGTGAACCAGAATATCGACCTGACCCCATTTTTCGGTTACCCCCTGAAACAGATCGCTGATCTGCTGATCGCTTTGCACGTCGCAGGGGAGGAGAAAATCTGGCTGCAAGGGATCCGTGAGTTGCTGAACTTTGGTTTTGAAGCGATCCCGCTCGTCCGGCAGATAGGTAACCCCTAGGCTGGCCCCCGCTTTGTGCAGTTGCTGAGCAATGCCCCAGGCAATGGAGCGCTCGTTGGCAATGCCGGTTACCAAGGCTTTCTTTCCCGTCAGCTGTAGCATGGCAAAAAAAGTAGGGGTGTATTCCTTTCTATCCTCCCACAGGTGGGAGCTGGGGCTGGGAGAAGGGATCCCAGGCACTCCTGAACTCCCGTTAAAAAGGCCCGGCTTCCACAATGAAAGTCCTTTTGGTTGAAAAGGAATATTGTCTGCTGGATCTCCGCAGCCCTGTTACCCGTGCCGAAATCATCGAGCACCCGTGGTCGTTGGAAGATACCTCCCTCAACCGGGCTGATAGGTGGAAGCCACGTGCAGTTCCTTGAGCTGCTTCGCCTCAACGCTGGAAGGAGCGCCGGTGAGCAAACATCGCGCCTGCTGGGTTTTGGGAAAGGCGATGACATCCCGGATGGAATCTTCCCCGGCCAGCAACATCACCAGCCGATCCAGGCCGTAGGCAATGCCGCCGTGGGGCGGGGTGCCATACTCAAAGGCTTCCAACAAAAAGCCAAACTTGTCCCGCGCCTGTTCGGGGGTGAGGCCAATCGCTTGAAAAACCTGCTCCTGAATTTCCCGCTGGTAAATCCGCAGGGATCCCCCTCCTACTTCCACGCCGTTCCACACCAGGTCATAAGCCTGGGCCCGCGCCGTTTTCAGGTCGGCCAAGTCGTCGGGGTGGGGGGCGGTAAAGGGGTGGTGCAGGGCTTCCAGGCGATTTTCTTCGGCGTTGAACTCAAACATGGGAAAGTCGGTGATCCAGAGGAGATTCAAGGCGTTCTCTGGGATCAAACCCAGCTCCTGGCCCAGGTGCAGCCGCAGCCGGCCCAAAGACTCGTTCACCACTGCCGCCGGCCCTGCCCCAAACAGCAACAGATCCCCTGGCTTGGCCTGGGTGAGATCCAGCAACCGCTTCTCCTGCTCGGGGCTCAAGCTCTCTTTCAGGGCGCCGATGGTATCGAGGCTGTCGGGCCGCACCCGGATAAAGGCCAAGCCGCCCGCCCCATACTGGGTGACCAGCTTGAACAGATCCCCGCCTGGTTTGATGCGGGTGTTGGAGATCTTTTCATCGCCGCCGGGCACTGGCAGGATTTTGATCAAACCGCCCTCAGCCAGCACTTTGGCGAAGACTTTGAATCGGGATCCCTGAAACACCTCCGAAACATCCACCAACTCCATCCCAAAGCGGGTGTCAGGCTTGTCGGAGCCGTAGCGGGCCATGGCCTCGGCATAGGTCAGGCGCGGGAAGGGACGGGGCAGGTGGATCCCTTTGACAGTTTTGAAGATATGGCAGATCAGTCGCTCGTTGAGCTCCAGGATCCCTTCTTGATCCATGAAGCTCATCTCCATGTCCAACTGGGTGAACTCCGGCTGCCGATCCGCCCGCAGATCCTCATCCCGAAAGCAGCGGGCGATCTGGTAGTAGCGATCCACGCCAGCCACCATCAGCAGCTGCTTAAAGAGCTGGGGCGACTGCGGCAGGGCAAACCACTCGCCGGGGTTGACGCGGCTGGGCACCAGGTAGTCTCTGGCCCCTTCTGGGGTGGAGCGGGTGAGAATGGGAGTCTCCACCTCGACAAAGCCCTCCTCGTCTTCTAGGAAACGGCGGATGGCCTGGATGACCCGGTGGCGCAGTTGCAGGTTACGGGCCATGCGCTCCCGCCGCAAATCCAGGTAGCGATAGCGCAGGCGGATCTCTTCTCGCACTTCCTCTGCTTCTTCTCCCGAGACGCTGAAGGGGAGCTGCTTGCCGACTGGACTGAGCACTTCCAACTGTTCGGCGTAGATCTCGACCTCGCCGGTGGCCAGGCGAGGGTTGAAGGAGTCGGGGGGCCGTTGCTGGACAGTTCCCGTTACCCGCACCACATATTCGTTGCGCACTTCCCCCGCCAGTGGATATGACTGCGGAGTTTTCTGCGGATCCGCCACCAGTTGCACAATGCCAGAGCGATCCCGCAAATCCAGAAAGATCACCCCCCCGTGGTCGCGGCGGCGGTCGATCCAGCCGTAGAGGGTGACGGTCTGGCCAATGTGGGCCGGGCGGACTTCGCCACAGTAGAGGGTGCGGGCCGGGCGATGGATGGCAGCAGGCATGGAAGAGGTGAGAGAACAAGGGTCTGAGCCCCTATCATACAAAACTCAGACCTCCTGCCTCGACTCAGCTTCTCAAGAGCATTCAGGGGATCCGCCCAGGGCTACCACAATCGTGCAGGTGTTGTGGCGCATCATGGCAACGTAAGTTTCGGCGCCGCTGCCTGGCTCCCCCAAAGAGTCCGAGTACAGTTTCTGTTCGGCTACCTTGACCCCGGCTTCGGTGGCCACCGTTTGGAGGAGAGCGGGGTTGAGGGTGGTCTCAGCAAAGATAGCCGGCACCCGCAGAGCGCGGATCTCCTCCACTAAGCGGGCCACTGTCTGGGCGCTGGGCTGTTCTTCGGTGCTGATCCCCAGCAGGGATCCCCCCATTTTCAGGCCGTAGGCTTGGGTGTAGTAGGCAAAGGCATCGTGAGTGGTCACCAAAACCCGGTTGGGAGGGGGGATGGTCTGAATTTGCTCCCCAATCCAGGCATGAAGCTCCTCCAGCTCTGCTCGATAGGCAGCAGCATTGGTTTGGAAGAAGGTCGCCTCGCCAGGCACCTGTTCCGCCAGCTCTTGGGCGATGCGCTCCACCATGCGGATGACGTTTTCCACATTGCCCCACACGTGGGGGTCGGGAGTGGGGATCCCATCCTCCTCATTGGTGACGATGGGATCGAGGATCTCGGCCAAGGCAACCCGCCGCGCCTGTTGGGCTGTGGCCTCGATGAGGCGCATCAACCCCGGCTCCAGGTTGTAGCCGTTGTAAAACACCAAGTCTGCCCGCTCTAGGGCCATCCCATCCGCCGGTGCCGGCTCGTAGATGTGGGGATCCATCCCCGGCTGCAGCAGGCTGGTGAGCTGGATGCGATCTTGGCCCACCTGCTCCACCCAATCGGCGATCAGTGTGGTGGTGGCCACAACGCGGGGACGCGCCCAACCCGAACCGGCTAGGGCCAGAAAACTGCTGATCGCCAAGCCGAAGGCCGCTACCCAACGGCGCCGCCCCCAAAGGAAGACAGGACTTTTCATTATCGTTTCATGATTTAGGTACCCCTTTAGGGTACACTGGACTTACTCGAAAATGAAAGCAAAATGAAAAAGCAATCTGCTCCTCTCCCTCTTCGCCCGGCCAGGGGATCCCTGGTGGTGCGGGATCTGACGGTGCGTTACGGCAGCCTGCGGGTGCTGCAAGGGATCCAGGCTGAAATCGCGCCGGGGCGCATCACGGGCATCCTCGGGCCCAACGGGGCCGGCAAAAGCACCTTCCTCAAGGGGCTGTTGGGGTTGGTGCCGCTGGAACGGGGGGAAGTGCGCTACGGCGGACAAGCGCTGCGGGGAGAGCAAGTGGCCTATGTACCCCAGCGCTCGGCCATCGACTGGTCGTTTCCCGCCACGGTGTGGGATGTGGTGTTGATGGGGCAGGTGAGAGCTGCTGGCTGGTTTCGCCGCATCGGGAAAAAGGGGCAGCAGCGGGCTGCTCAAGCCCTGGAGCGGGTGGGGATGGGGGCCTACCGGGATCGCCCCATTGGAAAGCTGTCGGGGGGACAACAGCAGCGGGTGTTCCTGGCGCGGGCCTTGGCGCAAGAAGCGGAGATCTACGCCCTTGACGAACCCTTTGCCGGGATCGACCAGCCCAGCGAAGCTATTTTGTTCCAGGTGTTGCGGGAGCTGGCAGATGCCGGCCACATCGTGATGGTGGTGCACCACGATTTGGGGCAGGCCCGGGCCTACTTCGACGAAGTGCTCCTCCTCAACCGTGTCTTAATTGCCCAGGGATCCCCGCGGGAGGTGTTGCAGCCAGCGGTGTTGCAGCGGGCCTATGGCCGAGCCCTGCTGCTGGACTCAGCTGCCTAGGGAGAGTTTGAGGTCAACAACGTTATGGAATGGCTCTGGCACAGCCTGGCGGATCCCTTGAGTTTTGCCTTCATGCAGCGGGCTCTGCTGGTGGCGGTGGCCGTCGGCATTCTCTGTGCCGTGGTGGGCAGCTATCTGCTGGTGCAAAGCTTGGCCCTCCTGGGGGATGCCATCAGCCATTCGCTGCTGCCGGGCCTGGCCATTGCCTACATGCTGGGCCTCAACCTGTTTGTGGGAGCCTTTGTGGCCGGTCTCCTCAGCGCCCTCTTAATTCAATGGATCCGCTCCGCCAGCCCCCTCAAGCCGGATGCAGCCATGGGGATCGTCTTTTCGGCCTTTTTTGCCTTGGGGATCCTGTTGATCACTTTGATCCAGCGGCGGGCTCGCATCGATCTCAACCACTTCCTCTTCGGCAACCTCCTGGGGGTGAATGCTGTCGATGTGCTGACAGTGGTGGGCATCACCCTTTTGGTGTTGGGTTTGGTGGCCCTCTTCTTCAAGGAATTGACCTTTTACAGCTTCGATCCCTTGGGGGCCAAAGCAGCCGGCCTGCCCACCGAGCGGCTGGGGTGGGGGCTGATGGTGCTCACTTCCCTGACGTTGGTGGCCAGCATGAAGGCAGTGGGCGTGCTCTTAGTGTTGGCCATGCTGATCACGCCAGCGGCAACCGCCTATCTGGTGGTGCCTCGATTGCACCAGGTGATGCTGCTGGGATCCCTATTTGGGGTGAGCGCCAGCCTGCTGGGGATGTACGCCAGCTACTACCTCAATGTGGCCTCCGGCCCGGCCATCGTCCTGGTGGCCTCCGCCTGGTTTAGCCTGGCCTTTCTGGGCAGAGTGTTCTCAGGAACGCGATAGAAACCAGGGATCGCAGGTCGGGATCCCTGGCTCAAACCTCATCTGAGAAAGGGTATATGCATGTTAACTCAAAAGCGGGAAGAGCGGCCATCCCGACCGCCGCCTGCACCGGCCTGCCGAGGCAACGCCTTGTTGACCCTCAAATCCCGGCCCATCCAAGTAGCGCCATCCAGCTCGTCGATGGCCTTTTGCTCATCAGCTTCGTTTTCCAGCTCCACAAAGGCAAAACCTCGCTTACGGCCAGTCTCCCGATCCACCGGCAGCTTAATTTGCTTAACGGTGCCGTATTCGGCGAACACAAGTCGCAGGTCTTCTTCGCTGGCCTTGAAGGACAAATTACCCACAAAAATGGTCATGGTGTAGCAAACTCCGAACCTTACCCTTTAGCGTTCAGTTCGGAGGCTCACCTGGTTAAACCATTCGCTCAATCCGAACCTCATGCCAACCACATCTTAGTCTTCCCAATGGCATTTGCAAAGCCATCCTTCCAGCTTTTTGTCCGAGAATTGGGAGAAGCTTTTGTAGCAAGATGGAAACTCAGGATCCTAACCTTCATGGGCGATTGCTTTGGCCCAACGGTTGGCGTTTGGGAGTGCCGGGAGAGCGGGGATAAGGAGGCGGCGTGGGGGCTACTTTCTCCAGCAGTAGGCAGTGGCGCACCCCACGGCTGCGGGGTGTGGTGAAGGCTTCTACATGGATCAGTTTTCCGCCCAGGATCTTGAGGGCCCGCTCCAGCGTTTGGGCTTCTGCCTCCGTCCAATGGCCACGATAGAGAATGGCACGCCCCCCTACTTTGAGCAGAGGCAGGCAATACTCGGCGCAGGTCTCCGCCGAGGCCAGGGCCCTGGCCAGAGCAATATCATAGCTGCCCCGTTCCTGCGGGTCTTGCCCCCAAATTTCGGCCCGCTGAGCCACTGCCCGCGCTTGGGTGAGGGAGAGCCTTTGCAAGGTGTCCTGTACAAAGGCAATCTTGCGTTGGGTGCTGTCCAGCAGGGTAAAGCGGGTTTGGGGCAGGGCAATTTGGGCCGGGATCCCTGGAAACCCTGCCCCGGTGCCGATGTCGATCCCCCGCCAGGGCTGAGCTTGGATTGCCTCCCAGGATCCCAGCAGGCGTAGGCCCCGCAGCGAATCCCACAGGTGTTTCTCCCAAAAGTCGATGGGATCGGTGATGCGGGTCAGGTTCTGGGTTCGGTTTCCGGCCATCACCAGCGGATAGAGCTGTTGCAGTTGTTGCTGCTGCTGTTCAGAAGGCTGCCAACCCAGCTCCGCCAGCCAGCTTTCCCACAGCGTCTTGAGCTGTGGGGGCTCAGAGGAAGAAGCGTCAGCCTTCTTCATCCCAGGGATCCCAGTTTCAATCCAGCGGGGATGGCTCTGTCGGCCCAGCCTTTCAGCTCTTGGGTCAAGCCCTGCAAAGAACGGTCGGTGCCCAGCAGCTCTTGGTTTAAGCAAACCAACTCCTGCAAATCCAGCTCCTGACAGCTGGCCCAATCTTCCGCCAGCAAGTTAATCGGCTGCGGCTGAGCCTGAAGCAACTGATGAGAGGCCAACTCCAGCTCTACATTCAAAAGCACCTGCTCCAACCGCTCTACCCGCTCCTGCATTTGCGCCAGCAGGGCTGCCAACTGCTGACAGCAATGGTGAACCCGCTGAGCATAGACCTTGAGCGGCAGGGTCAGCGGCAGCAACGACTCAGACAACAGTTGAATCAGGTGCTGGGCCTCCAGTTCTTCCAGTTGCAGGTCTTGCCAAATGGCGTGGTAAAGATGGAGCGAAAGACGACAGGTTTCCAGGCGCTGGTAGCAGGGCTGTAATACAGAACCGCGCAGCTCCTGCAGATAGTCGGCCCACAGTTGCCCAGCCTCTACTACCCAACCTGTCTGGAAAAAACTCCACCCCTGGGCCAACAGCCAACTGATCAACAGGCCCGCCAACAATTGGTTTTTTTGTCGCAACAGGAAAGGCGAAAGGTGCTCTCCCCAAACGGCTAACCCCAGCCAGATCAGGGCAGCCAAAGTCAAATGGGGCAAGCTGATCATCTCGGCCAACAGCTGGGCAGACCAGCGCTGGCGCAGCATCCAGATCACCCCGGCGCCCAAGCTGTACAGCCCTCCCCCCAACAGCGGGATCAACACCAGCCACAGGGGTTGTCCCCTCCACAGGTGCGATAGTGACCCATCTTCGCCCAGCGCATCCCAACTGAGCAAGTACAAAGCCAGCAGAGCCAAAACCACGACCCAGCCCTGCTGTCGCTTGAGACGGCGGGCTAGAAGACGACGGCGGCGGCGCAGATAGGTTTGAAAGGACTCGGCAACAATCGACATAAAAAAATGGCACTGCGGATCCCTACCAATACCCCCACCGGCCTGGAGCGCTCCTTCACGATCATAAGTCTTAACTTTGCTAGGTCATCTGGCTTCTGTATTGCGTTGTTGGCGGGAGTCATGCCCAGCCGGTGGCCAGCTTTTTCAGGGGCTCATCAGGCGGTTTTTCGGCGAGACTCCTCCGAGAAGCGCTGTTTTCTCGGCAAGCCTGACAGAGGCTTTTTAGAGCAGGCAGCCGCGTGCAAGCTCTCCACCCCTGTTACCATGGAAGAGCCCTTAATGTTTCTTTCGTATCCATCGTATCCATAGCCAAGCTAGTCTCTTGGACCGGCTTTTTTATTGTGCACTGTGCCAGGTTTTGTGATCCCTTCTGCATCTCCTCCCAGTTCCGGCCTTTCCCCCCTCGAAGTGCAGCGCCAGATGATCGTCATTCTCGATTTTGGATCCCAGTACTCTGAGCTGATTGCCCGCCGCATTCGCGAAACCCACGTCTATTCGGAAATCCTTTCCTATCGCACCACTGCTGAGCAACTGCGGCAACTGCAACCGCAGGGCATTATCCTCTCCGGGGGCCCCAACTCGGTGTATGAGCCAGGCGCTCCGGTGTGTGACTCTGAGATTTGGAACCTAGGGATCCCGGTTCTGGGGGTGTGCTATGGCATGCAACTCATGGTGCAACAGTTGGGGGGCAAGGTGGAGGCAGCCCAGAAGGGGGAATATGGCCGTGCCGCTCTGCACATTTTGGATCCCACCGACCTGCTCACCAACCTGCCGGAAAACAGCATCATGTGGATGAGCCACGGGGATTCGGTTACCGAACTGCCGCCGGGCTTTCACACCTTGGCCTCTACCGACAACACCCCCTGTGCCGCCATTGCCGATCCAAGGCGTCGTCTCTACGGGGTGCAATTTCATCCGGAGGTGGCCCACTCAGAGGCTGGCGCCTTTCTCATCCGCAACTTTGTCTATCACATCTGCGGTTGCGAGCCCACCTGGACAACGGCAGCTTTTCTGGAGGAAGCCATTCGAGAGGTACGTGCCCGTGTGGGCAATAAGAAGGTGCTGTTGGCCCTCTCGGGGGGGGTAGACAGCTCTACTTTGGCTTTTCTGCTGCACAAGGCCATCGGCGACCAGCTCACCTGCGTGTTCATCGACCAAGGGTTTATGCGCAAGGAAGAGCCCCAGCGGCTGCTGCGCCTTTTCCAAGAGCAATTTCACATTCCCGTCCACTACGTGGATGGCCAGGAGCGGTTTCTCCGGCAGTTGCAGGGGGTTACCGATCCCGAAGAAAAACGCAAACGAATTGGGGCAGAGTTTATTCGCGTGTTTGAGGAAGAATCCCAGCGGCTGGGTCCTTTTGAGTACTTAGCCCAAGGCACTCTCTACCCAGACGTGATCGAGTCTGCCAATACCCATGTGGATCCGGTTACTGGAGAACGCATTGCCGTCAAGATCAAAAGCCATCACAATGTCGGCGGCCTGCCCGAAAATCTGCGCTTTAAGCTGGTAGAGCCTTTGCGCAAGCTCTTCAAAGACGAGGTGCGGCAACTGGCCCGCTCTTTGGGTCTGCCGGAAGAGATTGTGGGCCGCCATCCTTTTCCGGGGCCGGGGCTGGCCATCCGCATTGTAGGCGAGGTTACCAAAGAACGGCTGGAAACCCTGCGAGAAGCGGACATGATCGTGCGGCAGGAGATCAACCGCTCCGGCTACTATCCCAAACTTTGGCAAGCCTTTGCCGTGCTGCTGCCAGAGGTGCGGTCGGTGGGGGTGATGGGGGATAAGCGCACCTATGCCTGCCCGGTGGTGGTGCGGCTGGTTACCAGCGAAGACGGTATGACCGCCGATTGGGCGCGAGTTCCCTACGACCTCTTGGCCACCATTTCCAACCGCATCGTCAACGAGGTGCCCGGCATCAACCGCGTGGTTTACGACATCACTTCCAAGCCCCCTGGCACCATCGAGTGGGAGTAGGCGGGATCCCTTGCGTCTGGCCTCGATTCCCGGCTGGATCGATGGCTACCTATGGCCAGCTTCCGGCAGGGAATAGGAAGGGCTTGAGCTGAAGGGCTGAGCGGCTTGGACTTCCATTCGGGCCAAAGTCGTAGCGGCATCCGCCAGTTGCAGAGCAAGGTTGGCACGGCTAATCGGATCCCGGGCATTCCAGAGATCCTGTCCCAAACAAAACACCCGATAGCGAAAGGCTTTGATCGAGCGCGATGGGATGACCTTGACAGTCATGGCTACAACCTCTTCTCCACAGAGACGTGAATAGTCAGCAGAACCCGCTCGGGCTCAAGGTAAACAAATGTTACCAAAACAACCTCGTCCTCAGAGGCAATACTGACCGGGCAGGTGGCTTTCGGGGGCTCCACCCGTTCATGCCGTACCCCCACAGTGTATTCTCCAATCGGCAGGTCATCAAATCCAGCGTCTGCATAGATCAACTCAATGGTTTCTTCTGCAATCAACTGCCCCTCTCGCTCCAGGAAACTGAGAAAAGGGATCCCATCGATGGAGGTGAGCGCGTTGTTGGCCTGGTTGCGGATCATCACGAAGATGTCGGACATGGAGGGTGCGCCATCACCTCAGGGGTTTATGATCGAGGGTGCTGGAATGTAGCCCGACTTTCTTTAGCCTGGACTGCCGCCAAGTCCTGATTCAGCGACCAAACCCTTGACCCCACGTGGCCGGGCGGGCAAGACAGGCTTGGAGTTTTTTCCGCAGCTGGGCTGTATCGAGCCGCTGACCGATGAGCACCAACTGGTTTTTGGGCTGGCGAGGCCAATCATCGCTGCTGAGGGTATAGCGCCGACCGCTGAGGTGAAAGATATGTCGCTCTGGGCTTTCCTCGAACCACAACACCCCTTTGGCACGAAAGACTGCATCGGGCAACTCGTTGAGAAAATTTTGGAAAGCATCCAAAGAGAAGGGCTGATCGCTCTCAAAGGCTAGGGAGTTAAAGCCGTCAGCCTCGATGTGGCTGGGATGGGAGTGGTGATGGTCAGGGTGCTCGCAGTGGTCATGATCGTGCTCATGGTCATGGTGGTCGTGACTGTCGTGATCATGGGCTTCTTCTTGGGGCAAGGAACTGGCCTGAAACAAATCGGTATCCAAGATTAGCTCCAGGGGAACTGCGCTGTTGACGGTGCGCAAAATGCGGGCATCTTCTTTGATCTCGCGGATGCGTTTTTCCAGACGCTCGATCTCGGCTTCCTCGACCAAATCGATTTTGTTGAGGAGAATCACATCCCCATAGGCAATTTGGCTGTAGGCCACGTTGCTGTTGAACAGATCGGGGGCAAAGTTGGTGGCATCTACCAGGGTGATAATCGAGTCTAGCCGCGTCAGATCTCGCAATTCTGGCCCCAAAAAGGTGAGGGCCACCGGCAAGGGATCCGCCAATCCCGTGGTCTCCACCACCAGGTAGTCGATCTTGTCGGAACGTTCCATCAACCGCAACACGCTTTCGGCGATGTCGTCCCGGATGGTGCAGCAGATGCAGCCGTTGTTCAACTCCACCAAGTCTTCTTCGCTGGAGACGATCAGCTCCGCATCGATGCTGATCTCGCCGAATTCGTTGACCAGCACCGCTGTGCGCATCCCTTTCCGGTTGTTGAGGATGTGGTTGAGAAGGGTGGTTTTTCCACTGCCCAAAAAGCCTGTGATGATGGTGACAGGTAAGCCGCGCTGGGGCACTTCGATGGTTGCAGTCATAGAATGGCAGCGATCCGATATAGAGGGAACTCTTCCACTTTATCCTCTTGTCCTCATTGCCCTAGCTGTCTGAAGCCGATTAAACCCTTCAGATGCGATCAGTAGAGCCTTTGCGCCTCGGCATTGGCGGCAGCCTTGGCTGTCTGAACTGGATGGTCTCTCTCTTTCCGGCTTAATCCTCCAGGGTCAGATCGCTTCCTCTAATCCCCCGGCCCTGAAAGTAGGGTTATTTCGATTCAAACTGGGACAATGCACCCAACACCTAAAACGCTGGCCGCGTCGTCGCGTCAGCGTTGCAGAGCAATAATGCACGGAACCAGAAAGCTTTCCTCAGTAGCCCAGGCGTCTCACCCTAACCTGAAACAACTATAATCCTCTGAAAGCTCCAGAAACAATGTCTCTGGGTAGACCACAGTACAGAGCCACCCTAGCTTGGCCTGTCAAGATGCCTACCTGTCCTGAGTCACTTCCACCTGGTTGCCCGGCTCTAGGCTGACGCGGAACTGTTGTGCGCCTGTTGGCAAGGGATCCGGCGGTAGCTCCGGCAGGTCGGCAAATGGGGTTTCGGCTCGGCGCTCTCGGGCAAGCTCATTCTCCGGCTCGGCGGCCAGGGGGGATCCCGTCCTATCCACCGTTACCCGGTAGACCAAGCTCTCTGGCCAATCGGGGGGAGACTGCCACTGCTCTGCCAAAATGTCTCGCAGACGGGAAAGGGGATCCGCCCCTGCTGCCTCTCTTCCCGCTGTTGGGTCAGATTCTTGAGGGGATGTGGCCAAAGGCTGTGACTGATCCGACAAGGCAGGGGTGGTGAGCTGCTCTTGCGGGGAAGGGGAAACTGTGGGATCCCTAGGGGGGCGACTGGCCCAGATCCCAACACCGGCCACAACTGCGATCCCGCCCACCAGCAGGGCCGCGATCCCAGTGGGCTGTCGATACCAAGCCCGCGTCACCGGAGTTCCCAGATTGGCCAGTTGGGGAATGTCATCCGCCACCTGGGAGAGGTTCTCCAGCAGGTCGTACAACTGCGTCATCGACAAATCCACCTGCGCGATGCGATCTTCCCCTTGGCGCACCGTGAGGCGATGAAAAATAAAATCAAGCGGACGGATGGCCACGGTACCGCTGAAGGTTCCCTTGGGTTCCCCACTCAAGTGGGATCCCACGTAGCGGTCGATTACGGTGATCAAATCGTTGAGCCAAACGTTATCGCCGTGTAAAGTTTTGACTGTCTCCCCCTGGCGGATTTCCAACTGACACTCGAAGCTGCGCTGGATGGCTTGCAGCGGCGGCGTTGCAGAGGAGTCTGAAGAATTGGAATCGGCAGGGGCTTCTCCCCGTACAGTCAGCGTAGAAGTGGGCTGTTGATAGGTGTGGCTAACCAGGGTAAGGTTGGGCATGGCAACTGCGGGCGAACAACACGGGTAGAGGGCTACAGAGGCGATAATTGACAAAACTGCCTCAAGAAGAGGGTGAGGTATCGGGGCCGGAGCTGTGGGCTACCCCCTCTTCTTCCAGATCGCTGCCGGCAGGCAAATCCATCTCAGGACGGCTGAGCAAGGCTTTCCACAGGCGCTGAGCGCCTTTCGGGCTACTGTAGAACATCAGCTCAATCAAGATGCGCAGGGCCAGCTCGGTGAGGCTATTCTCATCGCGCACGTCCCCATCCACCATGCGGCTGCGGTAGTGGGAGAGAAATTCATCCAAGTAATCCCCCACCAGCGGTTGACGGAAGGGGCTGAGCTCTTGATCGACAGCGGCTTCCAGTTGCTCCAAGGTGCTGCGGATACGGGCTTGTTGCTGAGCAGCCAGATAGGCAATCACCATCACCAGGGCGCGGGCCTCTTCGATATCCACCTTTTTGCGCCCACCGCTGCTGCGGCGCAAGGGGTTAGCATTGCGCAGTCGCCAGAGGGTCACCCGGTCGCCAATCTGCTCTTCCAAGTTGAGGGCTTTGGCTGCGGCCAGAACCGCTTCGGAACTTTCTCCGCTCAGGGACTCCAACCCCAGCAGTAGCAAGTCCAACTGGGCTTTGATGGTACCGGTGGCTGTACTCAGGCCAGCGGGCCGACTGTCTAACTGAATGTGCTTGTGTTCCACCGTCACGCTGTCAATGGGAGCTTTGGGTTTCGACGAAACTCTATGATCTCCTGTCCAAGCCAAACCTGCAACCTACCTCCCTGCGCTCTAGTCTAAAAGACTTTGGGCATGCTAGACTGCTCGCCAGCCTGCCGAGAGTTGAGCTCTCAGGGTTCTTCCCCAAAACGGGGTAACTCTGGATGCATCTTAGACCAATAAGAATGGGTTTTCTGGGCCGGTTTCTGTTTCGGCAACACCCCTACTCCTAGCTGAACTTGGGCTTTTGGACTCAGGGGGATGGCTACTTATAATGGGGAAAGCAGCTGCTGCTTTGGCCTTTAAGAGCTAAGTGACTACCCACCTTTATTGAGTTTCCCTTTTGTTGACACCAGCGACTCTAGGTGCAGCTTGATTCATCATGGCCTCTTCTGCTCGCTGCAGTACTCAGCCTGTCCCTGTTCACTGGGTCTTGATCTTCAGGGATCGATTGGGGCAGAGGGGGGTTGTTCTGGATAGTATCTATTACTCAGTGGGACGGTCTAAAGACAATCATATTCGCCTTTACGATCCCTGCGTCTCTCGGAAACACGCTTCCCTCATCCGCATCCCAGGTTCAGGGCCAACTGCACAGGGATCCCTGCAGTACAGCTACATGGTATTCGATGGCAGTCCGGGATCCAGGCCCAGCACCAATGGCCTATTCGTCAACGGAAAACGGGTTTTGTCCCATCGCCTTCAGCTCCTAGATAAGATAAGGTTTGGGCCGAACGTAACAGCAATTGTGGAGACAACGGATCGACTCAGCCCGGAAACCCTAGCCAAGTTATTCCAGCCTCTGGATGCTGCTAGCTCTACATCCCCATCCACCTTTGATTTTAATAAAGACACGG
>NZ_JANSIH010000463.1:0-13075 GCF_047462075.1 Synechococcus sp. R55.2 | reverse complement strand
CAGACTCACCAATTGCCGCACCGTCAGCCCAGCCGGGATCTGCGGCTGCTGGGGCAAAAGGGACAACTGCCGTGCCGCCTGTTGGGGGGTGAGCTGCCGGTGCAGATCCCGACCGTCCAGGTACACGCGCCCAGCTTGGGGAATCAGAACCCGACTCAACAGTCGCAGCACCGTCGATTTGCCGGAACCATTGGGGCCGACAATGCTCAGCCATTCCCCCTTTTGCACGCTGAAGCTCACTTGTCGCACCACCGTCCGGGATCCGTAGCCCCCGCTCAAATCCTCGACCTGCAGGATGGGCTCTCTCATCGCCCTGCCCCCTGCTGCCACAGCAGCCAGCCGAAAAAGGGAGCCCCCATCACAGCGGTGACAATCCCCACCGGCAGCTCTATCGGGCCCAAACGGCTCAGGATATCGGCACCGCTCAGCAGGGTCGCCCCTGCCAAGGCAGAAAGGGGCAACAGCCAGCGGTAATCGGATCCCACCCCCTGCCGCACCATGTGGGGCACCACCAAACCGACAAAGCCGATCAACCCCCCCACACTGACGGCGGTTGCCGCCAGCCAAGCCGCCACCAGACCAATCACCACCCGCGTCCGCGCCAGAGGGATCCCCAAGCTCACCGCCATCTCTTCCCCCAAGCTCAGCAGGTTTAAAGCCCGCGCCTGCCCCCATCCCAATCCCAAGCCGACCAGGATATACGCCCCGGCCACCTGCACCTCTGGCCAGCCCCGCCCGCTCAAGCTGCCGATCAACCAGGTGAGAGCCACCTGCACCCGGTCATCTGCCATCAACAACAAGGTGGAGCTAATGGCCCCAAACAGGGCGCTGACGGCCACCCCCGCCAAGATCAGCCGCTCCACCGCCAGTCCCGAGGGAGTACGCGCCAACCCGTACACCAACACGGTAGTCAGCACCCCCCCCACCCAAGCGGCCAGGGGCACCCAAGCCGTCCACTCTCCCAAGGTGAGCAACCCCACCGCCGCCAGGCCCGCCCCCGCCGAAATGCCCAGCAGGTAGGGATCCGCCAGCCCATTGCCCAGCATCCCCTGCAACAGGGCCCCTGCCATCCCCAGAGCCGCCCCCAGCAACTGGGCCAAGAGCGCCCGCGGCAGCCGCAACTGCCAAACAATCGTCTGCCGAATGGGATCCCCCTGCCCCCACAGGGCTTGCCAGAGTTCTGGGAAAGTCATGGGAACGGATCCCAAAGCAATCGAGACCAAAAGTACTAGGAAAATGAAACTCAATAGCAAACAGGTCAAACCGATTGGCGAGAGCAGCCGCTTTCTTTGCCCCCAGCCTCTGCCCCCCTCAACCTCTGTATACGGACACTCGCGATCGACCAGCACCGGGAAAACCTCTCGAGCTTTGCCCAGGAAGAGAGCCTTCTGAGGCCAAGAAACCCCCTCCGCCCGCAAGGGCGGGATGGAAAACTCAGCCAAGTTGGCCAGGCCTCCCTCCCGAGCTTTATTGAAAGTCAAACTCAACAAAACGTAGTCGCTAGAATAGCAAGGCTTCTTGGATGTTGCAAGTCAGTTTTAATAGCTTGTGCCTAAATTTCTCCCTCTTGCGCTTCAGGGCTTTTGGACAAGACCGGGCAGCGCCTCTGCCCAGCCATTCAGACTTACCTCAGGGGGGATCCAACTACCCTGAGCGAGGTCATGGCAACCAACCGCGAAATGGGAATCAGGGGAGAAGGGCTGGGGAAACGTCTCAAACTTCATCTAGACCTGGATCTAGAATGGCCCAAGCTGGTCGGCCCGAGTTGGCTAGACTCCGAACCTTCAGCCCATTGCTTGCAAACGTTTTGATGCCATGACTTCTCCCGCCGAGCATACTTGGAATGCCCTGGAGGTGGATCCCACCCTGCTCACCCCCATGATGCAGCACTATGTGGAGCTGAAGCGGCAGTATCCCCACGCCATCTTGCTCTACCGCCTGGGGGATTTCTACGAGATGTTCTTCCAGGACGCCCAGCGGGTGTCGCGGGAGCTGGAGCTGGTGCTCACCGGGCGAGAGGCCGGAGCCATCGGCAGGGTACCCATGTGCGGGATCCCTTACCACGCCTTTGACCGCTATGCCACCCAGTTGGTGGCCAAAGGCTATGCCCTGGCCGTCTGCGACCAGATGGAGCCGGCAGATCAGGCCAAGGGCTTGGTGCGGCGGGAAGTGACGCGGGTGATCACCCCTGGCACCGTCCTCGAAGAGGAGCTGCTGCAGGCGCGGCAAAACAACTACCTGGCAGCCGTCGTGCGGCTCAAAGGATCGAAGCAGGCTCCCTGCCGCTGGGGCCTAGCCTATGCGGATATCTCCACCGGCGAGTTCTGGGTGTGTCAAAGCGAGGGGCAAGAGCAACTGGAGCAGGAACTGGCCCGGCTGCAGCCGGCAGAGGTTTTGCTGCCCACCGAGGAGGGGCTGGGACTAGGCCTCATCCGTCCAGGGGATCCCCAGAAGCCCCTGGGTCTCCCCAACCAATACGCCTATACCCTGCGCCCAGCCGAACCTTTTGAACTGGCGGTGGCGCGGGAGAACCTCATGCAGACCTACGGCCTGCGCTCTCTGGAAGGATTGGGCTGTGAGGGATTGCCTCTGGCGGTGCGAGCAGCGGGAGGGCTTTTGCACTACTTAGAAGAAACCCATTCGCCTCAGCGGTGCGTAGCACCAAAGACCCTGCTGCAGCCTTCTCCCCAGGGAGGCCACCCGCTCCTGCCTCCCCCTCGCACCTACCAGCTCACGGACTACCTCATCTTGGATGCCCAAACCCGGCGCAACTTGGAGCTCACCCAGACCATCCGCGAGGGATCCTTTGTCGGATCCCTGCTCTGGGTGCTGGATCACAGCCGTACAGCCATGGGGGGGCGCACTTTGCGGCGCTGGCTAATGCAGCCTTTGCGGGATTCGGAGCAAATCCGCCTTCGCCAAGACACCATCCAAGAGCTTTTGGAAAACCCTTCTCTGCGGGCCCGCCTGGGATCCCTTCTGGACTCTCTGTACGACCTGGAGCGGCTGGCCAACCGCGTCGGATCGGGCACCGCCAACCCGCGCGAGATGGTGGCCTTGGGATCCTCCTTGGGCAAACTGCCCCAACTGGCCGAGCTAGTGGCTGAGGCCAAAACCCCCCTCCTGCAGAGCCTACAGCAAGTGGATCCCGCCCTGGTTGAGCTGGGCCAACGCATCGAGCACACCCTCCTGCCCTCCCCTCCCCCTGTGCTCACCGAGGGGGGCCTCATCCGAGCCGGCGTGGATCCCGAGCTGGACAGGCTGCGGCAGCAGGTGGAGCAAGACCGCCAGTGGGTTGCCCAGTTGGAAAAAAGCGAGCGCGACCGCACTGGGATCCCCACTCTCAAGGTGGGCTTCAACAAGGCCTTCGGCTATTACCTCAGCATCAGCCGCGCCAAGGCCCACCAAGTCCCCAAAGAGTACATCCGCAAGCAAACCCTGACCAACGAAGAGCGGTTCATTACCCCCGAGCTCAAAGAAAAAGAGGCCCGCATCCTCACAGCCCAAACCGACATCAACCAGCGGGAATACGAGCTGTTTGTGCAGTTGCGCCAAGAGGCAGGATCCCGGGCCGAAGCCATCCGCCAAGTGGCCCAGACCCTGGCTGCCGTCGATGCTCTGTTTGGCCTGGCGGAAGTGGCAGTGCAGCAGGGATACACCCGTCCCCTCCTCACAACAGACCGCCGGCTGATCATCGAGGAGGGTCGCCACCCGGTGGTGGAAAAATCCCTGCCCCAGGGCCTCTTCGTGCCCAATTCGGTGCAACTGGGATCCCCCCACGGCCCCGATTTGATCGTCCTCACCGGGCCCAACATGTCCGGCAAGTCCACTTACCTGCGGCAAATTGGGCTCATCCAAATCCTGGCCCAGATGGGCAGCTTTGTCCCCGCGCGGCGGGCAGAGTTGGGCCTCTGCGACCGCGTATTTACCCGCATTGGCGCTGTGGACGATCTGGCTACCGGCCAGTCCACCTTCATGGTGGAAATGAACGAGACCGCCAACATCCTCAACCACGCCGGCGAGCGCTCCTTGGTGCTGCTGGACGAGATTGGCCGAGGCACCGCTACCTTCGATGGCCTTTCCATTGCCTGGGCGGTGGCGGAATACCTGGCCACTCAGGTGCGCGCCCGTACGGTCTTTGCCACCCACTACCACGAGCTCAACCAACTGGAGACCTTGCTGCCCAACGTAGCCAACTTTCAGGTGGTGGTCAAGGAATTGCAAGATCGCATCATCTTCTTGCACCAGGTACAGCCTGGGGGGGCAGATCGCTCCTATGGCATCGAGGTGGGACGCATGGCTGGCCTGCCGCAGCCGGTAATCCAGCGGGCCGAACAGGTGCTGGCCTTGGTGGAAAAACACAGCCGCATCGGCCTGGGCTTGAGAAACCAAGGGAAAAGCCGCCTCGCCCAAAAGAACTCCAAAAAAGAGCCCGCTCCCAATGGGATCCCCGACCCTGCCGTTGGGGATCAACTGTCTTTGATCCCAGCACCTCTCTCTCCCGATTGGCCTTAGACTCCCCTACCCCTAATCCAGATCCCGTTCTTGCAACCCCAGGGCTGCAGCCAGCCCATCCAGCTCATCCCGATGCCCCTCCACCCACAGGTGGGATCCAGAAGCCGTTGGCGTTCGTTCCCAGGACGAGAGCGGGACAGAGTCCTCGTCGGCTTCCTGCAGTTTCAGGCGGATTTGTTCCGGGCGTTGGTTGCGCTGCCGGTAGTACCAACCCGCCCAAGGAGAAGCCAGCACCACCATCCAGGGCCAAGCTCCCCACCCCGGCTCAAGGGTCTGCAGCACCAAGGCCAAACAGGCCAGTCCCGTCCCCGCCAGCCCCGTCAAAAAAAGGGCCAGCCCCACGCTAGCCTGACCCTGCCCTGCAAAGGTGGCGATCCCCTCGGCATCGGCGGACTGGAGACGATAGCCACGCCTTTCCAAGTGCTCCCGTAGAGCGGATCCCATTTCTTCCAGGCTGCGACTGCTAAAGTAGAGGCGACTCTCCACGCGATCCTTGCCCGCAGCTCGCAGAAAAAAGAATAGACCGATGGCCAATAGAGTCGTCAACGCCAAGGTTGAAACCTTTTCCCCCGTCAGCGGGGCTATGGCCAACCCAAGTGCCTGAGCAGAGCCCAGTCCGCCCAGAGGAAGGGGGTTGACCTGTTCGGGGAGTCTGGCTCCCCCACAGCTGGGTGGGATAGGTGAATGGGAACAGTTCATCGAATAGAATCGAATAGATTGGAATAGGCAAAGCAATTTACACGCTACCTTTGAAGTTTAGACCCTCTAGGATGGATGGGTTACTTCCCCCAAGGACGAGCTGCTGGGTTCACCCTGAGGGCAATACGCTTTTTCGCAGTGGCGGTGACGGTTGAACTGGGGGGATCCTACGCTGGATCTCATGCCTCTGAGATGAGAAATGCAACTATAATTAAGTTATGATAAGGGACTCACGCTCTACCCGTTGCGTGATCCCTTCACTGCCACGTTAGCCTTTCTCTGTGGGGTATGGGCATGAGGTCGGGTTGAGGAAGAGGTCAATGTGTGATTTTCCTCCGAATGCCGCAAGGCGTTGAGCAAAGGGGAACACTTAAGCTTAACCCGCTCCACATCGTTTACCATCCCTCTCTCAGCCCACTGGACTGTCCACCCCTGTCGCTCCATCAGCAACACCTTACATGTCTAACTACGAACCTGAACTCAACGACATTTTGTTGGATAGCTCCGCCGATCTCCTCGAGGCCGCCGAAGAAGCAGAGGTGGATCTGGCCGATGGCGAGCTACTGGAAGAGGAGCCGACCCGCCGCTCCACCGATCTGGTGCGTCTCTATTTACAAGAGATCGGTCGTGTTCCTCTGTTGGGGCGCGATGAAGAGGTGGCCCTGGCCCAAAAAGTCCAAGACTACATGAAGCTCTTGGATTTGCGTCTGCGTTTGCAGAAAGAGTTGGGACGGGATCCAACTCTTGCGGAATGGGTGGCTAAGGCCAACCAGTACCCCGAGTGGGCGCAACTGACCCCTGAAAAGCTGCAGCAGATTCAGCGGATTGGCAAGCGTGCCAAAGAACACATGATCAAGGCCAACCTGCGCCTGGTGGTGTCGGTGGCGAAAAAGTACCAAAACCGCGGCTTGGAGCTGTTGGATCTGATCCAAGAGGGTACGCTGGGCCTAGAGCGGGCGGTGGAAAAGTTCGACCCAAAAAAGGGCTACCGCTTCAGCACCTACGCCTACTGGTGGATCCGGCAGGGCATTACCCGTGCCATTGCCACCCAAAGCCGCACCATCCGCCTGCCCGTTCACATCACCGAGAAGCTGAACAAGATCAAAAAAGCGCAGCGCAAGCTCTCCCAGGAAAAGGGCCGTACTCCCACCATCGAAGACATCGCCTCCGAGCTGGAGATGACCCCGCCCCAGGTGCGGGAACTGTTGGTGCGGGTGCCGCGCTCTGTATCTCTAGAAACCAAGGTGGGCAAAGACAAAGACACCGAACTGGGGGATCTGCTGGAAACCGACGACATTTCCCCAGAAGAGACCATGATGCGGGAAGCCCTGCACCGGGATCTGCAGCAGTTGCTCTCGGATCTGACCAGCCGCGAGCGGGATGTGATCCGCATGCGTTTCGGCTTGGGGGATGGGCGCACCTATTCGCTGGCGGAAATCGGTCGCGCCTTGGATCTGTCGCGAGAGCGGGTGCGGCAAATTGAGGCCAAAGCCCTGCAGAAGCTGCGTCAGCCGAAGCGGCGCAACCGCGTGCGAGATTACCTGGAAGCTATCAGCTAGTTCCGGCTTGCCCACTGGCTCCCCCAGCGTCCTACCCGTTTCCGCAGTCGGGCTGCTGCCCACTCCACTTCTGGGATCCGCAGGTAGAGAGCTCCGGCGGCGAACAAGCTTAGACCTAAACCCGCGGCCAGCCCGGCCCAAATGATGGCGGTGAGCAGGGGAGACCCCACAATCTCGTAGGAGCGCAGTTGGGTCCACAGCCAATGGCTCAGTCCCCCGGCCAGGACGGTGCTCCCCAGCAATGGCAGTAGGGCTTGTCCCATCTCCCGCCAAGGGATCCCCGGCAGGTGCCGGTGCAGCCGGATTCCCAAACCGATCAGCGCCACCAGATTAACCCCCGCCGTGGCCAGGGCAATGCCCGGCGCTCCAAAAGCCTGCAAAAATAGAAAGTCCAGTAGGGCATTCAGGCCAATGGCCATGCTGCTGATGCGCAGAGGCGTAGCCCCATCCTCCAGGGCATAGAAGATCCGCACCAGCACATCCCGCAGCAGGTAACCGGTCATCCCCAGACCATAGGCCATGAGCAGGGCTGCCACCTCTTGTGTCACCTCCGGCGTAAAGCGCCCCCGCTGGTAGGCCACTTGGACAATGGGCTCGGCCAAAGCCACCAACAGCATCGACAGGGGCAGGGTCACAATTGCCGTAAGCATCAGCCCTTGGCGGATACGCTGGCGCAGCTCCGGCCAACGGGATCCATCCCCTGCCAACTGGGCATAGAGAGGCATCAAGGGCACCAGCACCATGTTGGAGAGGATCCCCAGCGGCGTTTGTACCAGAAGCTGGGCATATCCCAAGTTGCCGATGGTGCGATCCCCAGGTACGAAAGAGGCAAAAAACAGATCCACATAAACATTGATGTGGATCATCCCGGAGGAGATCACCGCCGGCAACATCAGCAAGCCCACCGCCCGTACCTGCGGGGATCCCCACTCAAAGCGCAGGCGCGGTCGCCCCAGCCCTAACCGCATCTGGAGCGGAACTTGGGCCAACCATTGGGCAATGGCCCCGATGAGCACGCCCCAGGCCAGCAAAGTTGGGATCCCCGTCCATCCCAGCGTGACCAGGATCCCGATCACCGCCAAGCTGGAGATCAGCGGGCTAAGGGCAGGCAAGGCGTAGTGTTCGGCAGCATTCAGCGCTCCAAAGCCGATGCCAATCCACCCCGAGAGCAAGGCCAAAGGGGCCATGATCCGCAGTTGCGCAGCGGCCAGAGCATGGACTTCGGGGCTGGCTCCCGGCGCATTCAGGCGCACCACCCAGTCCGCTCCCCACCAAAGGCCCAAGCTGACCAGCAGGAGCAGGCAGCCTACCAAGGTGGAAATGGATTCCAGCCAGGCAGCCGCATCCTCCCTGTCCCGATCCCGCTGCTTTTTGAGGACACTGACGATGGCGCTGTGAAAAGGGCCGTTGATCCCTCCCAGCAGAATCAACAGAAAACCGGGCAGGATGTAGGCTACCCCGAAGGCGCTGTACTCCGGCCCCGAGCCATACACTGCTGCAATCAAAGCTTGGCGAATAAAGCCTATGCCCTTACTGAGCAAGGTCGCCCCGGCCACCAAGCCCGCCACCGACATCAACGAACGGGATGGCCCTGCTGAAGGAGATCCCCCAGGGATCTCTTCCTGAGTGGCAGACTCCTCCATTACCTTGTGTCCTGCACCCCAACCACTGCCTCAACAACAAACTGATCCCGGATCCCTCTTTGAATCCCAGGAGCCGCTTCCCATTATCGGGAATATCGAACATTCCGAGCAATTGCTGGACATTAGCCGCATCCGTTGGACAGGCCAACAGTTGCCGTTCCTGTGCCAGGTGCTGCAACAAATGCTCATCCCCCCGGTCGCGTCAGCGGGACGGCGTCCTTTGGGTTTCCTCGACCAAGGTCATGAAGTGCTTTCGAGAGGAAACTTGAGGGGATCCCTTGCACCTCAGGGATCCTTGCTGTTGCCCTTGCTCCAAAACTGAGGGCGGCACCTCGATACGGGAAGGCAAAAGACTGAGGCAGTGCTACAGCCACGGAGCCCAACCCTGGTGCCGAGCGGACAGATTCTGACGGCTTTGAATCGCTGCAGAGGGATGCACAAACTCATGGGCAATGCCTTGATAGGTCAGTTGCAAAGGACTCCGTCCCGCTAATGTGAACAGCAAGGGCCCAGAAGCACCACCGCTCACAGCAGCTCGTCGATCAGCCGGAGCACCTGCTGCAGCTCAGCACCGGGGATCCTTTGATGTTGTTCCAGGTTGATCTCCACCAACTGTTTGAGGGCGAGGAGCTTCAGGTTGACCTCCACCGCCGCCACCGCAATGGCTTGTGCTGCCGGCAAATAGCCACTGGCCCCCAAATCCAAAAGGGCAGCCCGCCGCAGATGGATGTTGTGGTGATTCAACACCGACAGCAGGCGCTGAGCAAAAGTCGGATCCCCAGTGAGACGATAGCAGGCCCGCGCCGCCGCACATTGCAAGCGAATGGAAGTGTGCTCTAGGTAAGGACGAATTGGCTCCAGGGCAGCAGCCACCTGCAGTTGTCCAAGAGCCTCGATAATGGCCTCTAGGGCGGCTTGGGCTTCTGTTTGCAGTCCTCGCTCCACACGGCGCAGCCCTTCTAGCAAAGCGGATCCCAGCTTTTCCACTTCGTCGGGATCCCTATGGAGGTTGTTGGCAAGGGCAATCTCAACCAGCGCCTGGGCAGCCGCTGCCACCACTTGGCCATCGGAGCAAGACAAAGCCGCCTTCAGGGGAGGGATCCCGGCGAGGGATCCCAGTTTACCCAAAGCACGAGCAGCATTGCGCCGCAGCGGATATCCCCCTTGAGCGGTGCGATCCGTTTCATCGGCCAGGGCCTCGATCAGGGCAGGGATCCCTTCGACGATGCGCATGCGTCCCAGCCACCAAGCGGCATAGTAGCGTTCCCCCGGATCCCCGTGGCGCAGCTTGGCGATTTGTCCAGCCGGGGTGAGATCCACCGACGGATTGGGATCCAGAGGAACAGCAGTGGTCATGGAATCAACAACGGAGAGGACACCGAGAAGGGATCAAGCGCTGCGGACACTGACGATCTTGGCGCCCGATTTGAGCAACCGCTGCATTGTTGCCGACAGTTGATCGGCAGAGACGAAAATCTGCTGGTTGGATTTGCGCACTCGGCTGGAAGTGGCCAGCGCCGAAGGCGGATTCAGCAGTCGGGTCACTTCCACACAGAACATGCGATCCGACTGGCCCGTTGGCGGCCCCAGGTGTTTGGAAATGGGGCTGGGCGGCAGCAGGCCCCGCACCCCAATGCGGCGAATGGCCGGGGTAAACCCGGTGGCCAAAGGCATCATCAGACGGGGTCTGGGCCCTTGGGAGCGATCGTTGTTGGCGTAGCCCCCGTAGAGAGCGAAGAGATTGGTAAAGTCGCGGGTGGAATGGGCCTTGCGGTATTCAAACCCACGCGGGTAGGGGACGATGTTGTCTCCAAAAGCTTCTAGGTATTCTGGGCTGTCGATGTAGGAATCGATCTCCGCGCTGTGGCCGCCAGATTGGTAGATGTCCAAATGGCGGGCGATGTCTTTGGGGCTGGTGGGAGCGCGTCCCAGCAGATGCTTGAAATTGAGCTCGATGGCCCGGGTTTGCGAGTTGGGGTAGAAAAACCGCTTTTTGTAGGCTTCGGACTTGGCGATCCATCGCACAAACTCCCGCACCGTCAGGCTGCCCTGGCGCAGCAGCGATTCCGCACTGGCTAGCTCCTTCCTATCGGCCCCAAACAAATGGTCGTTGCCCAGCACCTGACGGTAGATGGCCCGCAGCACCGCATTGAGCTGATCCTGGCTGGCGTTGGGGCGCAACTCCAGTGGGGTGGTCTCCGTAATGCCCCGGATCCCCATCCGGCTTGCCGCTGTAATTGCACTCATGCTAATTCCCCCGATTGAACTGAATGGACACAGATTGAGAACAAGCTTGCGTTTAGGGTCATTTCGATTCAAGCTAGGACATTGCACCCACACCTAAAGTGTTGGTTGCGTCGTCGCGTCGGCGTTGCGGAGCAATAATGCAGGGGGCCAAAAGGCTTTTCAAGGACTCCGTCCCGCTGGCGCGATCAATAGCCCAGGCGTCTCACCCTAGCCTGAAACGACTGTAGAAATCGAAAACTAAAATTAGAAATCAAAAATCGGCAGCCCCAAGCTGCAGAAGAGCAACAGTGGCGCCTTCCTATTGGGGAGACTGATCCGCAAACCCACGTGGTCAAACGTATCTCTCCGCAACGTAGCAGGCTCACCACCGTTGCCCTCAACAACCTTCCCTCGCCATCCCCCCTGGTTTATGGGATGAGCCAACTGGCTAGCCGGCGTCGCCCTTTTAGAGGGATCCCAAGCCAAGGGTTTAGCTGAGCGCGTTGATGGCGTAGTCGATGTAGGTGTTGGCTTCGGTGGCCGCTTGCCCGGTCAGGCCGTGGTTGGCTTTGATGTAGCGCAGGGCTTCGATGAACCAACTGGGGGAGAGCTCAAAAGCGGCGTTGATTTCGCGGATCCCGGCCAACTGATACTCGTCCAGAGGACCGGTGCCACCGGCTACCAAGCAGTAGGTGATGTAGCGCAGGTAGTGGCGCACGTCGCGGGCGCACTTGTCTTTGCCGGCTTGGGTGTGGCACTGCCCACCGGGTTGGGTGGTGTAGGGGAACTTGGCGTAAACCGCTTCGGTGGCACCGCGCACCAGCTCGTCGGCACGGCTGCTCAGAACTCGGGCGGCTTCCATGCTGGCGGCAGCCCGCTGAAAACGGCCATTGATGGCCTGCAATTCGCTGTTGCTCAGGTAGCGCCCTTGGCTGTCGGCAGTGGCGATGGCGTCAACAATTGGGGTTTGCATGATTCAAAACGCTCCTTTACTTAACTCAAGCTCAATGCAAAGAACAAGGCCAAAGCTGCAAAGTCTCAACTGCAAAATCGCTGCAAAAAAAGTTGCTTTTCTAGGGATCCCCTGCTAGCCTGAGTTGCCTCAGATTTGAGAGAGGGTCTTCATAACTGGATCCGAACACAACAGAAACTTCAGTCCACAAGGGATCAAACCACAGCGGCAGCAGCGCGATCGAAGTAGGATTCGATTTCGGCAATCAGAGCGCTGCAGTCACCCCGGGTGATGCCGTTGGGGTCGTTTACCACCGCCACCGCAGCCTTTTTCATCTTTTGGATGCCGTTGGCCACCGAGCTACCGGGGGTGCCCAAGGCTTGATAGGTTTCCCGCAGGCCGTTCAAGCAGCGCTCGTTCAGCACACTGGCATCTCCGGCTGCCACTGCGTAGGTGATGTAGCGGAGAATAATGTCCATGTCCCGCATACAGGCAGCCACATTGCGGCTGGGGTAGGCAGGCCCACCGGGAGCGTTCAAATTGGGCTCCTCGGCAAACAACTGACGGATGGCATCGGTCACGATCTTGGAGGCATTGCTGGTGAGGCGGTTCACAGCGTCCAAACGCTTGTTCCCCTCAGCAATTACCTGCTGGAGAGCGGCAAACTCGTTCTCTCCCAAAAAAGCGCCTTTGGAGTCAGCTTGTGCAACCACTTTGCCAAATACATCGTTCATGGTTTTGAATCTCCCTAGCGAAAGTAAAAGAGGTTATGAATCCACATTCCCTGCAGCGGACAAGAGAGCACCTGCCGGCCAGGAATGCAACACCGCTTGGATCCCCAGTGCCGAGAGGTGCTGTTTAACTCACAGAACCGCCGACGGGATCGAAGCCGATAGAACCAAGATGAGCAAGCGAAGCTCGCTCCCAGATCCAGGCCTTCATCCAAGGGATCGGACTTGGGCTAAGGAGCCTCAGCCGCTGCTGGCAACCTCAACTGGGCAGACGAGGAGAAGCTGGCTCGCCTTGTTTCCAGTCTTTTTCTACCGCGAAGGCAAGAAGCGATGAAATCAAAAAATGTAAATCGGCTTTACCTCGCGCAAAAAGGCTTAGATCGGTTTTCAATCTGTTTCCCATCTGGGATCCCGGCCAATGCTCCCTATCTTTCGTAGCGGCAGTTTTTTACAAAAGAGAACGTTTCTTGACCTAGCTTTACAACGTGAAGAAAGATGTCAGCCTCAATCGCGGCTTTGCGGCTTGGAAGGGATCCATTTTCAGTATCGGAGCGAACATTCTCATAAAGGATACATAATTTAACAAAACGCGCGGAATTCCCCACCCTCTGTAGGGTGGGGATGGATAGCGCCACTGGATTTGTGGAGCACTCAGAACTAGGACAGGTGGGGGTAGGATAACGCATATGGCAACCAGAAGGCAGACCTTTCGACTGTATCCCAGCAAAGCTCAGGAAAAGGCTTTGTTTG
>NZ_JANSIH010000462.1:0-1691 GCF_047462075.1 Synechococcus sp. R55.2 | reverse complement strand
CGCCAACTGAGCTGCAGCCATCATCACCTGTCGAATCGCCTGCAAGGTACGCCCGCCTCGCCCGAACACCCGCCCGCGATCCTTCGGGTCAAAGGCCAGTCGCAGCCAAACCTTTCGCCCGCCACAGGTGGTTTCCACATCCATTTGAAGAGAGGCGCTGCTGAGCAGCGGTTCGATCAAAAGATGGGCGAGAGCCTTGTAGTCTGGCATAGAGAGCTAGACGACAGGAGGGAACAACTGGCCAAGCCAAGCTTAGCCGACCCTAGGCCTCAACCGCTTCCTCAACCTGAGGCTTTTCAACTTCAGCTTCCGGAGGGCTTAATTCTGCTGCTGTCTCGGTGGCAGCTTCGCTCAATTCAGACTCGGGAACATCGGCGACCTCAGCCTCGGCCACGGATTCTGTTGCAGGGGCCTCTTCTGCCGCCTCAGGGATCCCAGCTTCAGGCTTGGCGATGGCCGGAATGCGAATCGAGGCCACCACTCCCCCTTCCCCTGCTTTCAACATCTCGTAGATGCCGGCCTTTTTGAGGAGACTGTCCACGGTCTCTGTGGGCTGAGCGCCACAACGCAACCACTTCAGCAAGCCTGCCGTTTGCAAAACCGTCTCCTTGGTGCGCGGGTTATAGTAACCCAGTTCCTCTAGCGGACGGGCTTCACGGCGGCTTTTACTTTCAATGGCGATGATGCGATAGCTGGGTTGCCGCTTTTTTCCGTAGCGCTTGAGCCGCAATTTGACCATGGGATATCCGCTCCTTAAGGGATGCTCCGCAAGCTGTAAAGATCCAAATCCAACAAAGAGTTCACGCAAACCCGCCAAGCATGCTGAAGCCCCAGAACCTTACCCGGAGTCTCGCCGCTTGGCCGGTAGACATAGGCTTTTTATTTTAGGCGATCTTCCCCTCGACTGGAAAATGTCGGATCCCGGTTTGGAGGGCAATCTTCATGGCAGAGTTAAAGAGAAAACCCACACTCAGCGACGACCCCCATGATCAACTACGCCGATTTGACAGACGAGCAGCGCCAGCTCTACCTCAAGGCCCTGATCGCGGTGGCCCGAGTGGATGGCCAGTTGGACGAAGAAGAAACCTCTTTCTTCATGCAAATCGCAGAAGGGGTAGGCATCGAAGCGCCACTGGCCCAGACCTATCTGGCGGATGAAACAGGTGCGCCTTTGGATATCAGTGGGATCCCGCCCATGCGCAACGCGGCGGGGGCCTTGATCCTGCGGGATCTGGCGGCGATGGCGGTGGTGAACAGCCAGTTGGTGGAAAAGGAAGAGGAGCTTATTTTCCAGATCGGCAAAGCCATGCAGTTCAGCGCTGAGGAGATCAACGAGTTTATCGACTGGGCCTTCATGGGACTGCAGTGGCAACTGAAAAGCGCATCCCTGCTGGAGCGCTATGCCCAGCCCTCCCCCCAACCTTCTGAATGACATTGGGGTAGCGGGTAGCATAACGACAACCCGCCTTGGCCACTGCATCAACACTCCGGCTTGGTGTTTCCTTGAACCAAGCTAGGGGGGGTTTCTAGATTGAGTCAGATCATATGGTCGTTTCAGGTTAGGGTGATACACCTGGGCTACTGAGAAAGCCTTCTAGACTGGTGCATCCAATGTTTTAGGTGTGAGTGCAGTGTCCTAGGTCGTGTTGATCTTATGTTAGGATAGAGAGAGTAATTTATAGAGGAAAGAG
>NZ_JANSIH010000461.1:0-13569 GCF_047462075.1 Synechococcus sp. R55.2 | reverse complement strand
TGGGAAGGGGATGCGGATTTGAATGGTGCGAATGTGATTGCGCTTTTGGGGGCTGCTGTAAACCAGCCTAGAGGTTCGTGGTTGGCTTGCCAACTGCAGGGCTACCGAAAGCCCGCCCTGTACTGCGAAGCAGTCAGGGTCGGGTAGTTTACTCTTGTTGCAACTCCGTCCCGCTGGCACGACCTGTGGCGGCCATTCCCCTCTAGAGTGAGTGGCCTCACCCCAAAACCGGCAACTCTGCTTGCCTACTGGAAGGCTGTAATCAGCAATGTCTGGGATCCGGAGCGATTCTGTTGGTCAAACGCGGTAATCCGGAACTGCCAAACGCCAACGGGATCCCCGAGGGCAACGCGGAAATCGGTACTGAAGCTACAAAAGGTGGCCCCAGGGTTACAGCCGGCCTGCTGTGGGCTGAAGAATTCCCTTTGCACGCGCACGCCGCTGGGGTTGAAAGTTTCCAGCTCGAGGAACTGCGTTGGACGAGCACCGCCGGGCACACTCACCTGCACCGTGAAGGCCGGCGTGGAGGTGCCCACCCGCACCGAGGTGGGCGCATTGATAAACGAAACCGTTGGGCCTTGGGGTGGGGGCAGGATCGAGCCCCCTGAGCTGCCGCCATCTCCACAAGCAGCCAGCCCAGTGGCCAAAAGGCCGGTGGCCAAAAGGGTGAGAGCAGTCCGTTGCATCCCGCAGTTCCTCACGCAAACCCATCCATCCTGGCAAGACTTGACCAGAATCTGTACCACCGCTTGAGCGGCACAGCTCTAAGTTACTTTTCTAAGTTACTTTCTGCCTCTGCAGCTTGAGAAAAGATGCGCCACGACCCAAATCTGCATGGGCCTTTGCGCAGAGTTGATTCCCTTGCTTCAGAGCAGCAGCAAGCGCCGCAACAGCAACGCTATCACCGCAACAAAGCTGGCCACGATGATCTGTCCCGGCAGAGTATAGCCGGAGTAAAGCCCTATCAACCTCAGCAACTCCCCATTCCAGGGTTGTGTGGCCAAAAGGTAGAGAATCCCGGTCAGGTGAACCAAGGCCAAAGCCACCAAGCTGCCGGATCCCAGCTCTTGGAGGCCCACCGGGGAGTCAGGGATCCCTTCTGCCCACCGCTTCCCATCGACAGCACGTTGGCGGGCCGGGGGAGAAGGGTAGGGATCCCGTTGCGGAAAAGCAATTGTCCCGCAGGCCCAGGCTCCTGGCAGAAACCCCAGCAAGTAGCCAAAGGCGGGCTGGTACAGGTACTGCCATCCTCCCCCTTGGGCAAACACCTGTAGCCCTGCCAGCCCCAGCCCCAGATAGACGATCTGGGCGCACACCGCTGCCACCGGCCCCGCCAAACAAGCCGTCAGCAACACGCCCCCAATTTGCAGCGAAAAGCTGTATCCCCCCAACCCAGGCAGCCCGGGCGGAAAACTCAAATGGGTCAGGGTGCCCAAAATGGTCAGGAGGACCCCAATCGCCGTCCAAAGCCATTCCAGAGGAGTTAAGAGCAAGCCAGACCGCATAAACCGAGAGGAAATTTTTCCCTATGCTAAGAAAGGGAAGGGGCAGATGGGGTGGGCAAAAGGTGGTCAAGGCAGAGTGGATTGAACTGGCCCAGGCCCTGGCCGATGCTGCCGGAGCGGTGATTCGCCCCCTGTTTCGCGGAGAACTGCAAGCCGAATACAAAGAGGCCCGCTCCCCAATTGTGACGGTGGCCGACCGGGAGGCAGAGCGAGCTATGCGGGCTTTGCTCATGGCCCAAGTGCCAGAACACAACATCCTTGGCGAAGAGTTTGGTTTTCACCAGACGGGATCCCTCTATACCTGGGTTCTGGATCCCTTGGATGGCACCATCGCCTTTTCCACCGGCAAGCCCACCTTTGCTACTCTGATTGCCCTCTTGGAAGAAGACCGCCCCATTTTGGGCATCATCGATCAACCGGTGTTGCGCGAACGCTGGCTGGGGGTACGGGGACAGCCCACTCAATGGATAACCCCCTCCCACCGGCAAGCCGTCCGAGCCAAGGCCAATACCGACCTCAGCCGCGCCTACTTGAGCTGTACCACCCCTGATTTGTTCACCCAACCCGACCAACAACGGTGCTTCCAGGGGCTCAGCCAAGCAGTTCACATTACCTCCTATGGGGGCGATGGCTACCAGTACGGCCTGTTGGCCAGCGGCTGTGTGGATCTGGTGATGGAGTGTGGCCTTGCCCTCTACGATTTTGCTGCCCTTGTGCCGGTGATTGAGGGATCCGGTGGCGTGATTACCGATTGGCGAGGGGATCCCTTAACCCGCACCTCCACGGGAGAAGTGTTGGCGGCAGCCAACCCCAGCTTGCATCGACAGGCCCTGGCCGCGATTCAAAAAAGCGGGATCTACCCAGCGAAATAAGCAGGCTCATTGCCAGGTTTCCACTTGATGTTGCAGCCCAGGCTGGGCTTTTGGTCGGGATCGATGGGCTTGCCGGCCAGAAGGTTATCCAGCGCCGCCCGCAAATCTTTGCCCGTCACCGGCACATCGGTCAGGCTGGGACGGCTGTCGTCCAGTTGACCACGATAGACCAACTTGCGATCCGCGTCGAACAAGAAAAAGTCGGGGGTGCAGGCGGCGGTGAAGGCTTTGGCCACCTCTTGGGTTTCGTCGTAGCAGAAGGGGAAGGTAAAGCCCAAGGTCTCGGCCATCTTCTTCAAGTTCTCTGGGCTGTCATCCGGGTATTTCTCCACATCGTTGGCGCTGATGGCTACAATGCCGACGCCGCGATCCTTGTAATCTCTGCCAAGGCGGGCCAGCTCCTCTTGCACGTGCTTCACATAGGGACAGTGCTGGCAGATGAACATCACCAGCAGGGCCGGCTTGTCGGCAAAGGTGGAGAGGGAGATGGTTTGGCCGCTCACCACATCCGGCAGGCTGAAGTCAGGGGCTGGGGTGCCCAAAGGCAGCATGGTCGAGGGGGTACGGGCCATAACAAACCTCCAGCGTAAGGTTTCCTCAATCATTGTGGATCATCCTGCTCCCACAGGAGCCGTCGCAAGGGGATCTCGCCGGCAAACGGGAGCGCCAGAAGGGATCCCAAGCAGGCCGGGGACAGCTTTTACAATTGGATAAGGTTGGCAACACGATTGTTGGGGAGCTGAGCCTTGAGCACCGCCGTCTTACCTGCTGCTCCTTTGGTGGATACTCACGTCCACCTCAATTACCCCGATTTTGCCGCGGATCTGCCCCAGGTGGCCGAGCGCTGGCGTCAGACGGGGATCCGGCGTTTGGTGCATTCTTGTGTAACACCGGCAGAATTCCCCCAGTTGCAGGCCATTGCCGACCAGTATCCGGAAGTATTTTTGTCGGTGGGGCTGCACCCTTTGGAGGCGGGCCAGTGGCAGCCCGATTTGGCCGAAAAGATCGCCCACCTGGCCGCCAGCGACGAGCGAGTGGTGGCTATCGGGGAGACGGGCCTGGATTTCTACAAGTCCAACCCGGCGGATATCGAGCGGCAAAAAGAATCCTTCTGGGCCCAGATTGCCATTGCCCAAGCGCAGGATCTGGCGTTGATCGTCCATTGCCGCGAGGCGGCAGCAGCCACCTACGCCATCCTCAAGGAGGCCATGGCCACGGGGGGGCCAGTGCGGGCGGTGATGCATTGCTGGAGCGGATCCCCGGAGGAGACGCGGCTGTTTGTCGAGCTGGGCTGCTACATCAGCTTCAGCGGCATTGTTACTTTCAAAAATGCCGAGACTGTCCGCCGGTCGGCCTTGGAGGTGCCCCTATCCCAGCTTTTGGTGGAAACCGATTGCCCTTTTCTGGCTCCCACCCCCTTCCGCGGCAAACGCAATGAGCCGGCCTATGTGCAGCGGGTGGCCCAAACCTTGGCGGAGCTGCTTGGGATCCCACCGGAAAAACTGGCAGAAGAAACCAGCCAAAATGCCGCTCGCCTGTTTCAGCTGCCTCTCCTCTAGCTCTGCTTTCCGATGGCGCGGGTGGACCGTAGGCCATTCCCGGCTCCAGATCTCAGGCGATTCCAACTCGGGAAACCCTGAGTTACCATTTTTAACTTTTTCTTTAACTTTTCTTTTGAACTCCGACTGCTCTTCTCAAAGGCATCCTATGCTGGAAAAAAGGGATGTATCTCTAGATACTTCCCGTTAATCCCAGGGGCTAGGGGCTTGCAACTATGGATACTGAAACGTGGGCTGCCGCAGCTCGACCCAGCCGAGATGCCCTCATCAACCGCATCACCCACCAGATTCGGCAATCCCTGGAGCTGGATCAGATCCTGAGGGCGACGGTGGAGGAGGTGCGCGCCTTTTTGGGTACGGATCGGGTGAAGGTTTACCGCTTTGATCCCGAAGGTCACGGAACGGTGGTGGCGGAAGCGCGAGGAGGGGAGCGGCTGCCCTCGCTCTTGGGGCTGACTTTTCCGGCAGGGGACATTCCCGAGGAGGCGCGGCGGTTGTTTCGTTCGGCCCAGGCGCGGGTGATTGTGGATGTAGAGGCGCAAAGCCGTTCCATCAGCCAGCCGGAGTCCTGGGGGTTGTCTGCTAGGGTTCCTCTGGGCGAGCCGCTACAGCGGCCTGTGGATCCCTGCCATGTTCACTATTTGAAATCCATGGGGGTGGCCTCTTCCTTGGTGGTTCCCCTCATGCATCATCAAGAGCTTTGGGGGCTGTTGGTCTCCCATCATGCCGAGCCTCGTCTGTATTCTCCAGAAGAGCTGCAGGTGGTGCAGTTGGTGGCGGATCAAGTTTCCATTGCCATTGCTCAGGCGGAATTGCTGGAGCAGGCGCGGCAGAAGGCGCAGCAGGAACGCCTCATCAACCAAATTGCTGCCCTGGTTTATTCGCCCCTGCACCCGGAGACGACCTTGACCACGGTGCTGGAGCAGCTTGCTGCCGGTTTGCAGGGGATCGGGGCGCGGCTGCGGATCCACTTTATGGGCGCAGACACCCTCTGTTGTCATGGCGTGCAACCCCCGGCCAGCTACGACACCTGGCTACAGGAGCAGCTCGGAAGGGCCGGAGGAGCGGGGGGCTGGGTGAAGATGTGGTCGCTATCCCACTTGGAGAAATGGCCGGAGCTGCAAGAGCAGATGAAGCAGACACCCATTCGTGGCCTGCTGGTGGCCCAGCTCGCCTGGAATGACCAGCCGGTGGGCTGGCTGAGCGTGTTTCGCGGGGCCGTTTACCAAGAAACCCACTGGGCGGGCTACCGTTGGTTTGCTCAGGGGGATCCCAGACAAAAATTGCCTCTCATCTCTTTTGCCGCCTGGCGGGAGCTGAAAATTGACGAGCCTAAGGCTTGGTCAGCTGCAGAGCAAGAGCTGATGAGTCGGGTCGGGGTACATTTGGCCCTGTCCATTACGCAAAATCAGCTCTACCGGCAGTTGCAAACCCTCAACGCCCGTCTGGAGCAGGAGGTGCAGGAGCGGACGGCGGCCCTGCAGCGATCTCTGGCTATGGATGCCCTCTTGCAGCGGGTCACCGACCAGGTGCGCAGCAGTTTGGAGGAAGCCCAGATCCTGCGGGCAGTGGTGCAGGAGTTGGCTCTGGGGTTGCCCATTCAAGGTTGCGATCTCTGTCTCTACGATTGGGCAGCCGGCCAAGCCACGGTGCGCTACGAATACACCTCTGCCCTACCGCCCGTCGGCGGGATTACCCTGACTTTGGCCGACTACCCCGATCTTTACCGGCACCTGCAAGGGGGTCAAGCGGTGCAATTCTGCCACTTGCCTGGGCAGGGCTGGATCCCCCGTCGGGAAGGGCTGACCCTGCTGGTGTGCCCGCTGCGGGATGACCAAGGGGTGCTGGGGGATCTCTGGCTGGCGAAGCCGGCAGCCGAGTGCTTTGATGAACTGGAGGTGCAGGTGGTGCAGCAGGTGGCGGATCACTGCGCCATTGCCATCCGCCAGGCCCGCCTCTACCAGGCTTCTGTGCAGCAAATTGGTGAGCTGGAGCGCCTCAACCGCCTCAAAGATGATTTTTTGAGCACCGTCTCCCACGAGCTGCGCACCCCCATCACCAACATGAGGATGGCCATCCAACTGCTGAAAACCGCCCGCGCCCCCCAAAAACGAGAGCAATATCTCAAGATTTTGGAGCAGGAGTGTGAGCGGGAGGCGGAATTGGTCAACGATCTCTTGGATCTGCAGAGGCTGGAGCAGGGATCCAAAACGCTCCATCTGGAAGAAGTGCCGCTGGCAACCTGGCTGCCCAGCGTGCTGGAGCCGTTTCTACAGCGGGCCCAGGCCAACCAGCAACGGTTGCAGTGGCAGATTGCGCCAAATGTGGGCAAGGTGCTCACCGATCGGGGCGGCCTGGAGCGGGTGGTGCAGGAGCTGGTCAACAACGCCTGCAAGTATACTCCCCCAAGGTGCAACATCTGGGTAACAGCGCAGCGCTCTGGCCCGCAGCAGGTGGAAATTCGGGTGATCAACGAGGGAGTAGAAATTCCCCACAGCGAGTGGGAGCGCATCTTCGAGAAGTTTTACCGCATTCCCAGCGGGGATCCCTGGAAGCGGGGCGGCACCGGCCTGGGCCTGGCTTTGGTCAAGCAGTGGATGCAGCGGCTGGGGGGCAGCGTCTCGGTGGAGAGTTCTCAAGGCAAAACCTGCTTTACCCTGGTGCTGCCGCAGGGATCCCTGCCTGTGCAGACCTCACCCCTAGCCCACAACTGTGCCTAGCCACATGAGCAATGCCCACTCAGAAGCGTTGCGTTTGGCCGCCGAGCAGTTTAACCGGGGGGAATTTTACGCCTGCCACGACACCCTAGAGGCCCTGTGGATGGAGGCAGTGGATCCAGAGCGGCGTTTTTACCAGGGTCTATTGCAGACGGCAGTGGCCTACTATCACCTGCAAAACGGCAACCGCCGCGGCTGCATGATCCTGTTGGGGGAGGCCAACCGCAAGCTGGCGGACTTTCTGCCCACCTACGCTGGATGGGATGTGCAAGCCCTGTGGCAGGCTAACCAGGGCATTCTGCGGCATCTTTCTCAACTGCAACCCCAGGATCCCTTGCCTTATCTAGCCGTCCCCACCCTGAGTTGGGTTGAAGATTAACCTGAGCAGGCTCAACACCGGCCCTAGCGCTTGGAGCGACGGGCTTTGCGCTCAACTTCGTTGCGTCGCCGCCGATCCCGCCAGTCGATGAAGGTAATGTAGCCAACGCCCAGTGTTACGGCTGTCAACAGCAAAAAGATGCTTCCGTAGGCGATGCGTGTGACCAAGGGAAGATCGGTTTCCATGGCGTGAGTGGGGGTAGCCCTGTCAATATCGGCGACAGGGACAACAAGATGGATGTGAGGTGAGGATCAATCCAGGCGGGACAAACTACATGCCGTTGCGCCCCCAAACCACCAGGGCAATGGAAAGAACGAAGAAGGTGGGAACGGCAATCCAGCCAAGGGTGATGATGTCCATAGGTCTAGCCCAGCTAAAGAGGGGTTATCTCGAGGTGATCCCATTTTACGAGAGGAGATCCCTTGTCAACGGACATCTACGAACACCTGTTTTCAGTTCAAGCTGGCTACAGTGGAGTTAAATCTGAAACATCTGAGCCAAACGAGGTGGGATCCGATGGTACTGGACACATTGCCGCTGGTTGCCGCTGTAGCCATCGCCATTTTTATGCTGGTTTTTTGGGTGCGGGTGGTTCGAGAGGCCATCTGGACAACGGTGGGGATTGTAATCATCTTGGCCGTGTTGTACGTGGTCTTTAGAATTGGCCCGCGGCAGGTGCTGCAGGAGTTGCGGGATCCCTTTGCCCTTCTAGAACAGGTTTGGCAGGTGATCGTCGGTTGGTTCCAGGCCCTTCTCCCCTAGAGTTCGTTATCTGCTATACAGTTCCCTGATACAATAGAAAACACAGGGGGGCAGCCTATTGGAACTGCTGGCGAATGGTTTGTCCAGTCAAAAATCGATTCCCTCTCCGGTTTCCGCACTGCTCTACAGCACCTACGCGACTGAAGTTCTCGCCATGCCTTCTGACCCTGAATGGGATCCCCAAGACCTGACCCCAGAAGAGGGGATCCTTATTCCTGCTTGCGTCAGCGGGACGGAGTCCTCAGGTATCCAGTCAGATATTCAGATTGAGGTGGTGGATTTGGGGGAACGCTGCCGAAAATTGCAAGGCAGTGTGTGGATCCCGGCAGAGCGGCAGCAGGTTTGGCAGGTTTTGACCGACTACGACCATCTGGCAGAGTTTATTCCCAACTTGGTGGAAAGCCGCGTCATTGGCCGTGAGGATGGCCGCACACTGGTACGTCAAGTGGGATCCCAAAAGGTTTTGTTTGCCCAATTTTCTGCTGCGGTGGTGCTGGCCATCGAGGAGATCTTTCCCCAGCAACTTCGCTTTCAAAAAACAGAAGGGGATTTTCTCATCTTCGAGGGGTTTTGGGATCTGGCCGATTTGTCGGCCCATCAGACCTTGCTCACCTACCACCTGCAGGTCAAGCCTCCCCGCAGAATGCCTGTCGGTCTGGTGGAGCGCCGCATTTGCCGAGATTTGGCCCTCAACTTACAGGCCATTCGAGAGCGCTGCCTGAGTTTGTCGGATTATTCCCAACCCGTCTAGGGTGCGCCCAAGCGGCTTTGTGCTACGCTGCCCGCAGTGGCAGGGTAGTTAACTGCTCTCGCCTACGGCGGCACGGAGCGCTATAAAAACCCAACAGTCTCACGACTGGATGCAGCTTCAATAGGTTTTGTAGTGGTTGTTCGCAGCGGTACCTAAGGGCATAAGGACTCCGTCCCGCTGGCGCGAGAGGGAACCGCCCTGCACTCGCGTCAGCGGCGCGTAGCGCTTGGGGGAACGCCTGGGGAGATGAGCACCGCTGTCGTAGAGGGGCAACCCAACACGGTAAGTGCTGTCGCAGAACCAGGAACCAGAATCCCCTGCCTAAAGGCAGGGGGCATGCCAACGCAGGATCCCTGCTTGCTCGTCAGAGGGTTCGGGGATCCCGTTCATCTCCACCTTGTCCCCTGCTGGAGAAAAGTTAATCGATTGTTAACGTTTTTGTCCTGATCCCTCAACAGTGCCCGGAGCGATGCGGTAGATTAGTGCAGCAGCCCCCGCAAAGGGGATTTTTTGTGCCGTCTACGGACTGTAGGAGAAGCTCTTGGCAAACGTCGTGGTTGTCGGTGCCCAGTGGGGCGACGAAGGAAAAGGGAAGATCACCGACCTCCTCAGTGAAAAGGCGCATGTGGTCGTCCGCTATCAAGGCGGGGTGAATGCAGGGCATACCCTGGTGGTGGCGGGGCAAACTTTCAAGCTACACCTGATCCCCTCCGGCATTCTCTACCCCGACAAACGCTGCATCATCGCCAGCGGCACGGTGATCGATCCCGAAGTTTTGCTGGCCGAGATCGACCAACTGCATCAATTGGGCATTTCCACCGACAACCTATTCATCGCCGAAACAGCCCACGTTACCCTGCCCTACCACCGGGTCATCGACATCGCAGAAGAGGAGCGGCGCGGCATCTACAAGCTGGGCACCACCGGACGGGGTATTGGCCCCACCTATGCCGACAAGGCAGAGCGCATGGGCATTCGCGTTGTGGACTTGATGTACCCTGACCAGTTGCGGGAACGCCTCAGTTGGGCCATTCCCTACAAAAATGTCTTGCTGGAGAAGATCTATAATCTGCCCCCCCTGGATCCCGAGCCGATCATCGAGCAATACCTGGCCTATGCCGAGCGGCTGCGCCCCTATGTTACCGACGCTGCCCTGCTTCTGACCCAAGCCATCGAAGACCGGGAGAACATCCTGTTTGAAGGGGCTCAGGGCACCCTGTTGGATCTCGACTACGGCACCTACCCCTACGTCACCTCCTCCCATCCCATTGCCGGTGGCGCTTGTATTGGCGCTGGGATCGGCCCCACCAGCATTGACCGGGTGATCGGGGTGGCTAAAGCCTATACCACCCGCGTTGGGGAAGGCCCTTTCCCCACCGAGCTCAAAGATGAGATCGGGGCGTACCTAGGGGCAACCGGTGCTGAATTTGGCACCACCACCGGACGACAACGGCGCTGCGGCTGGTTTGACGGGGTGATCGGGCGCTACGCGGTGCGGATCAATGGCCTAGACTGCCTGGCCATCACCAAGCTGGATGTGCTGGATGGCTTGGATGAGATCAAGGTGTGCGTTGCCTACGAGTACCAGGGTCGGGAAATTCGTCACTTTCCCAGCGATGCCCGTGTTTTCGCCCAGTGCAAACCTATCTACGAAACCCTGCCGGGCTGGAAATGTTCCACCAAAGATTGCCGCTCCATCCAAGACTTGCCCCCCGAAGCCCACGATTACCTGAAGTTTTTGGCGCAGTTGATGCAGGTGCCGATTGCCTTTGTTTCTTTAGGGGCCAGCCGCGACCAGACGATCATTGTCGAAGATCCCATCCACGGCCCCAAACGTGCCCTTCTCTATCCCAATGGTGGCAAGCGCGTCCACGCCCTCATGCCCGACTGAGTGGGCCTCAAGCACAATTGGGAACAAGGACAATACTGTAGTGATCAGTAAGTTATAGTCATTTCAGTTTAGGGTGAGACGCCTGAGCCACTGAGAAAGTCTTCCGCCCGAGGGTGGTTGCAGAAGCAGCGTGGAGCATTTTGAAAGCGTCTTAATCTAACTTGAAATAACTGCAATGGGTCAGAAAATCAATGGTTTAGCTAGCCCGCTGGGAAGCCTCGCCCTCTATGCATCAGCATGAGGGTCGGGATGAAAGGCGGTCTTTGTGCTGTGGTCAACCTAGCTGTACAGAACAGCTTTGTTGGAATCTGGTGCAGCTACGCGGTGGGACATCCTGTGTCTGCTCGCTGAGGGTTCTTGCGATAGCTACCCGTTGAGGCGAGAAGCCTGCTCCGTACTACCTAGCAGTCGGAGTCGGGAGTACGTCACGGAAAACAATATTGCCGTAGCTGGGCCAGTTCTGCCTCGCTGAGATCTTGCCACTGGCCGGGAGCAAGCCCCACCAGAGAAAGAGGCCCCAGTCCAACCCGAACCAACCGCAAAGTTGGGATCCCAACAGCAGCAGTCATGCGGCGCACCTGACGATTACGACCCTCCTGCAGCGTCAGTTCCAGCCAGGTAGTGGGGATGGAGCGGCGAAAGCGAATGGGGGGATCCCGTGGCGGCAGGGTGGGTTCCTCAGCCAAGACTTTGACCTGGGCCGGGCGCGTTTTTCGCCCTTGGATGATCAGCCCCTGTTGCAACTGTTGCAGGGCTTGGGGGGTGGGGATCCCTTCCACCTGAACCCAGTAGGTGCGCTCATGGCCGAACTTGGGGTCGATCAAGCGGGCATTGAGGCGACCATCATCGGTCAGCAGGAGCAGCCCTTCGCTGTCGCGATCCAACCGCCCCACCGGATAAACTTTGGGCACCGGAATAAAAGACTTGAGGGTAGGCCGTCCCGCTTGGTCGGTGAATTGGGTGAGCACGCCATAGGGTTTGTAAAACTTGAGATAGCGCATGACACACAAAATGACAAAACTGGTGAACCCAATCTTTCCAATCTTTAAGATTTGGCAGAAAGATTTGGCAGAGCGGCTTCAACGGTAAGATCAAGCCTTAAGGAGCAACATCCCTCCACCGCCAGCAGCGTTTGACGGAGCTCACCCCATGACCATAGACAACAATTTACTTTGGGTTTTGATTGGAACAGCGGGGCTCTCTCTCCTCAGCCTGGTGTACGTGCTGGTGGATGAGGGCAACAAACGTCGCCGCTACGAACAGCAAAAGGAAAAAGAAGCTGCTCAGCCACCTGCGGTTGTTCCTGCAGAAGAAGCCGGGATCCCAGCTGCACCTCCTCCTTCTGCTCCTGAACCTGTTGCTGCTCAGCCCGCTTCAGCGCCACACACTGCTGACGTGCTCACAGAAGCGTCGCCTGGCGATAACGAGGAGCCAGAAACCTCCCCGGAAGCCGTTCGCGCCAGCGGGACGGAGTCCTTGCCTAACCTTGAGGACTCTGCTCTTGCTCAGGAGCCGGACACAGCGCCCGAACCAGCAGAGGAGAGGCCGAAAGACACCCCGTAGCCGCTTTTTCCGGCTTTGGGGAAGTTTTGGGGATAGATGGGATGGGGTCGCGCAAGGGGGGAGCTTCATGTCCTCAGCAGGGTTTGTTCTCCATAGCGCAGCATCATCTCCAAAGCCGCGAGACGGTTGCCCCAAACTTGAACTCGATAGGGATTGCGCAGAGATTCCAACCGCATCCAAGTGGCAAGATTGGCTTTCAAGTTGCCCAGTTGATGAAGATTCCTGCCGGTGGGAGAAAAATCCACAGGCGGTGCCAGGGCAGGCGAGGGATCCTGTTGCTTGTTCAGGCTGAGAAGTAGGGCTTATCCTGGAGCCTAAAACCAAACCGAAAATGGAAGAAGTTTACATACCTGAGGAGACCCTTCGCGCTTGGCTGTGGGAAGACCTGGGGCACGGCGACCTCACCACAGAGCTGACCCTACCCCCAGGACTGGAGGGTGAAGCGGTAATCCTGGCCAAGGAGACAGGGATCCTGGCCGGTCTGGAGATTGCCAAGCGGGTTTTTCGGCTGGTGGATCCCCAGGTAGAGTTCACCCCTGGGGTGGAGGAAGGGGCCAGGGTGGCTGTCGGTCAAGAAGTGGCCCACCTCAAGGGATCCCTGCGGGGCATCTTGGCAGGAGAGCGGCTGGCCCTCAACCTTCTCCAAAGGCTGTCCGGCATTGCCACCCTCACTCGCACTTATGTAGAGGCTCTCCGGGGAACCTCAACCCAGCTCCTGGACACCCGCAAGACCACTCCCGGCCTGCGCGCCCTGGAGAAGTATGCAGTACGGGTAGGGGGCGGCAAAAACCACCGCTTTGGGCTGTTCGACGGCATCTTGATTAAGGAAAACCACATTATTGCTACGCAACACTGTCGCGACCGCGGCACGGGAGGCGTTTTGGCAGCCGTCAAGCGGGCCAAGGAAGGCGCTCCCCACCACCTCAAGGTGGAGGTGGAGGTGCGGGATCTCCAGGAACTGGAAGAGGCTTTGGCAGCAGGAGCCGATCTCATCCTTTTGGATAACTTCACCCTGGAAGAAATCCAGACAGCCGTCCAACGGGTGGGAGGAAGAGTTCCCCTCGAGGCCAGCGGCAACATGACCCCGGAACGGGCCAGGCAAGTGGCCGAGGCAGGCGTGAATTACGTCAGCGTCGGGGCTCTCACCCACTCGGCCAAGGCTTTGGATCTCTCTTTGCTGGTGGTGTGACCAAGAAAACTGGGTTTGGCGCTCCGCGCCGCTAAAGCGAACAAGCTCCGCCCTACCGCTACGCGGTTCCCCTTGGTGGGCCGTAGGCCTTAGCAAGCTAGTAGAGCGGCTTTTGCTTTATCGCACAGCCCACTCAAGTAGACCGTCGGGTCGTGGTCGAACAACACTGTGCCCACCCCTGGGATGCTGTGGGAACAGATTCATCGCAGAACCCGAGAGCCTATCATGGGATCCAGTATGGAATCCATCGTGCCAGTGGTGCGGGGCACTTTAACCCTTCCACCCTCCTCTTCTCTGACAAATCCGGCAGCCATCCTGACTGGCCCATCCGCTGCTGCGGCAGCAGTATTTATCACTTTGCCTTTGGCAGCGCAGCTGTAT
>NZ_JANSIH010000460.1:0-1729 GCF_047462075.1 Synechococcus sp. R55.2 | reverse complement strand
CACCCGGAATTCCACCACCCTCTGCTCGCCTCGAGCCTGCGCGTATCGGCACGCCTCGCCCCGTTAAGCGGGGCGCTTTCAGCGCCGACGCCGCAGACCGCCTCCGCGCCCTTTACGCCCAGTAACTCCGGACAACGCTTGCCCCCTCTGTCTTACCGCGGCTGCTGGCACAGAGTTAGCCGGGGCTGCTTCTGGTGGTACCGTCGTGGTCGTCCCACCCGAAAGGAGTTTACAACCCGAAGGCCGTCGTCCTCCACGCGGCGTTGCTCCCTCAGGCTTGCGCCCATTGGGGAAAATTCCTTGCTGCTGCCTCCCGTAGGAGTCTGGGCCGTGTCGCAGTCCCAGTCTGCCCGGTCGTCCTCTCAGACCGGGTACCCGTCAGTGGCTTGGTGCGCCGTTACCACACCAACTACCTGATGGGCCGCAGGCCCCTCCCGGAGCGCTCGAATGAGCTTTCCTCCGTAGAGCGTATGCGGGATTATCCCGTCTTTCGACGGGGTATCCCCCACTCCGGGGCAGGTTACCCACGTGTTCCTCAGCCGTTCGCCACGCAGCCAGCCGAAGCTGCTGCGTTCGACTTGCATGCATTAGGCACGCCGCCAGCGTTCGTCCTGAGCCAGGATCAAACTCTACATGCTTGGTGTTGAGTTGCAGCTTGCGCTGCCTCCCTTCACCGAATTGACGTGGCGTCTATTGGCTATTCTCGTCATTCAGTTGTGAAGGTGCTTTCGCGGAACGAGGGAGAAAACAAAACCAGGAAATTCCAGTATTCCTGAAGTTTCCTGGCGACGTCTCTGAATTGTCTTCAGCGCGTTTCGCTCGGTTTTCTCTCCACTTGTTTGGTCTGCCTCGTTGCTCACGAGTGAGACCTCGTTCGTTCCAGCTCGCGTAGTATAGCATGTTGGTCGTAGGTTGTCAAGAGGGTTTCAAAAATCTTGTTTTCCTACTTTCTGAAGAGCTAAATCTCATTTTTAACCGATGGATCATGTTTCGGGATTTTGCGACGTTTTTGAGCACGTGTAGTTGTGGTACGATACCGGTGAGCCGAACAAAAACGAGAGCGAGGTCCTATGCTTCAACTCTCTCATGTTCTCAATGGGATAACGGTGATTGAGATCGCTAGCTACATTCCAGGGCCGCTGTGTGCCGAAATTCTCGCTCAACTTGGGGCGACAGTGATAAAGATTGAACGTCCTGGCGGCGATCCGATGCGTACTTTACCTCCACTGAATGAAGCGGGCGAACATCCACTGTTCGCATTTCTGAATCGGTCAAAGCAGTTTCGTACTCTTGATCTGCGTCAACCAGCAGATCGAGCAGTATTGCACGATTTAGTTCGATCTGCCGATGTGTTGATCGACGGTTTACGACCCGGTGCACTGGAAAGACTAGGTTTTTCAGACCGGGATCTACTGGTCACAAACCCAAAATTACTTATCGTTTCCATTAGTGGTGTACCGAGCGGTCATCCGCGTCGGTACGAAGCGTTGCATGATCTTAATGCTCAAGCCCTGGCCGGGATTCTTACTTCAGGTGCCGGTGTTCCACAAACACCAGGTGTACACGTTGCTGATATGGTAAGCGGACTAATGGCAGCAACAAGTGTACTAGCCGGGTTGCTGGCTCGTAGTCTTTCAGGTCGAGGTGGACGTATTGAAACCTCAATGCTAACAGCCGCACGCTGGCTTAATGCTCCAGCCCTTGCCCTGGCGCTCGCGGGTCTACAGCG
>NZ_JANSIH010000459.1:0-1740 GCF_047462075.1 Synechococcus sp. R55.2 | reverse complement strand
CCCCCCCCGCCCCCCCCCCCCCCCCCCCCCACCAGTTTTTTTTTTTGACGGACCTGGAGTTCACAGCCTTCTGCGTTGCGTCTGGTGGGCGGGGTTTTGTTTATAAGAGATATTTTCATGGCTCACCAAACAAGTTTTCTCTCAAAACAAGCTCTTGGGCAGCTTAACGAAATAAACGATGTTCTCGTCTTGCTTGTTACCAAGGTAAGGCATAGTTTTTTCTTGAGCCGCGCCCTTTTCCGAGACGATGCCAAAGTCGTCGTCGTTAACTATCGCTAGGGTAGTTGAGTTGAGAATGGCCAACCCCTCCGGCTTGTCGTGGGGATAATTGGGGATCGACATAATGTAAAATACTTCTTCTTTGGAAACGGGCTTGATCCCCGCTGCAATGATTTCCTCTTGGGTTAACTGCTCCAGAGTCTTGCCGTTAACCAGCAGGCCATTTGGACCAGGATCAAAGACATCCGTGGCAGCGGCAGTATCGATTTTGTAGATCTTCTTCGTAACCTCTTTGTCCTCTCCCGGCGTTTTGCCATCCCGTTCGAGAACCAGGAAGGTTGTGTCGGTAATGGCGACAATTTCGCTAACAGCGGTGCCAGTTCCCTCTAAAGGATAGAGGTATTCTTTGAACTTGCCCGTGGCCAGTTCATAGAAGAGTATCCTGCAAACAGTTGCGGTCTTTTGAACATCTTTGTTGGGGTTCAAAAGCGGAGACTGCATGATGCCGACCAAGTATTTCTGATCGGGCGTCAGAGTTAGCCCCTCCATGCCGCGATTGGGGCGCCGATTTTTGTAAACTTCTGGAAGCTTTTTGCCGCCAACTCCACTTCCAAAAGGATTTAGCCACTCGATGGCCTTGCCATTGGAATCAAAATGGATCAAGTGAGGTCCGTATTCGTCGGCAACCCAAAAGCTTCCATCTTTGGCCACCGCGATCCCCTCTGGATCGATACCTTTGGGATCCGGCGCAAGCTGCTTGCCGCTGAGATCGTAGGCATTCTCTCCCGTTCCCCCCGAGCCAGATGGATTGGGGATCCCGGTGAGATTTTTGCCTGTCTCGTCTTGCAGCAGGATGACCCTGTCCAACTTGAAGCCCTTGCCGTCCAAAGACAATCTGGCAACTTGAGGGGTAAAGTCTGGCTTAGGGAAAATCTTGTCGTTTGACTCAGCTCCATCAATATTGGGACCGCGATCGGTGAGCACATAAAAATATTGGCCATCAAAGGCAAGGCCAGAGCCAAACCCACCATTGTAGATTTTGACGCCGTTTTCTGTGGTCAAAAGCAGATCCCGCTTTGGAACAGGAGCCTTTTCGGGAAGGTTTTCAATTGCCTTTGCCGGGCTATTGGTGTAGAAAGAAGTTAAAGAAAGCAGGAGCAAGAACAAGCTTGCTGTTCGCAGTTGTTTCATTTGGCAAACCTCCAGAAGCTTTTGAAAAAGAAAGACAGGACGCCTGAGCGGCCTCGAACGGAAGCAACGCCGTCCTAGAGTATCGACGCTTGGCCAAGAACCGTCAAGCTGCTTAACGTTCACGGCGTCAAGCAATGAAAGGCTGCACTCAGGGCCTGTCCTGGAGGCCTGATCTACTTCCAACCGGCCCGATCCATTACCTTTAGGGCATCAGGGGTGACGCGGCCAATGCTGGCGGCGTTGATCGTATCTTCCTTAAAGGTGCCAAAGCTGGCCACCACCGAGTCGATCTCAGCCCCGGGCAGTACCGGGTACTCATTGTTGCTCTGG
>NZ_JANSIH010000458.1:0-13683 GCF_047462075.1 Synechococcus sp. R55.2 | reverse complement strand
CATCAGAAAACTCACCCGCACCGGTCCTGCTGTGTAGATGTCGGTGTCGGCAACCAGCTTCACATCCAGAGGGGTGGTGCTCTGGCGGAGATGCTGCACAACCTCCAGAAACTTGACCTGGGAGAACTCCCCAACGGTGCCGGTGATGGGATCCGAGAGGAGCCCCTCCTCCTGCGAGCGCTGATTGGCCTGGTTCAGCAGCCCCAGCAGTTGCTGTTGGATCTGATTTTCGCTCAAACCCGGTTGAATCACCCCGTGGGCCAGCACGGATCCCTTGGGGAAGATCCGCTGGTTGGGGTAAATCTGCACGAGCACAGGCACAGGCTCCCCCTTGAGCCGGTTGGTAACAGAGAGAATGCGCACCGCCCAGCTACCGGGTTCTCGCAACTTCTCCAAGGCTTGATCGGCATCCTCGCGGCGGATCAGGATCGCGTTTTCCAGAGGGGGCATGGGCTGGGATCCAAGGGCAAGGGCCCGCTGTTCCGCCTGGGCCAAAAGTTGCTCAAACTGCTGCCGAATCGCCTCTGGCTTTGCCCCCCTTGGAGCCTCCACAACCCCCGTTGCCAAGACTTCCCCCGCCAAGATGGCCAGTTCCCCCCGCCGCAGCCGCACCGCCAATTGGTTGAGCTGCTCGATCTCCTGCTCAAGCTGGTTTTTCTGGTTCTCCAGTTGGGTTAAGGCCGCCTGCACCACATCCAGGGAGCGCTCCAGTTGATCTCGATCCAGTTGCAGGGCTTGTTTTTGCGACTCCAGGGTGGCAATCATCTGCCGGGCTGACTCCACCTCTGCCTTCACCGCCTCCAACTCGGCCTGGGCTCGATCCAGACTGGGCTGCACCTTGGCCAGTTGCTCGTTGGCTGCCGCCAGCTTGGCCTCCGCCTCCTGCCGCTCCTGCAGCGCCACCGCCAGTTGATCGCGCACTTCGCTCAGGCGGGTTTGGGCTGCCGACTGCTGGCTGCGAAATTGGTCGAGATCCATCTTGAGGTGATCCCGCTCAACCCTGAGAGCGGCATTTTCCGCTTCCAAGAGGGCTTTTTGGCGGTTGAGGGCCCGCAGCTCTTGCTCCGCCTGGGCAATTTGGTTGGTGTAGCTGAACAGGGCCTCCGACAGGGAGCGGTTGAGGAGCAGCAGCGTGCCCAAGGTCAGCGCGGAGATGCTCACACCGGTCACCACGGCCACCAGAATGGCGGTATGGCGGGGGCGCAGGTTAAACCAGGTAAGGCGCTTTTTGCCAATGCGGTAGCCCACCCGATCCCCAACAGCGGCAATCAGGCCACTGACAACCAACATGTAGAGGATTAGCAGTACGCCTTGCATATTCCCGGATCCCTGCCATGGAAATCTTAGCAAGGTTGCCCTGAGGATTTTGGGAGTTGTTGGGGAGGTGGGAAATAGGAATTCAGCTTACTCGCGCAGGAGCCCCGCGCTGTACCCGTAGGGTCAGCGTCGGGAGGAATGCGTCTTGATGAAGTATGGTAGAGCTATGACCCAAGTCCTGACCCTTTCCTGCAAGCTCAGGGTAGCAGAAGCTCAAGCGGCAAAACTCTCTGCTACCCTTTCTGCTTTCACAGAAGCCTTGAACTGGGTCAATGCCAACACCCCAGCAAAGGTAGTCAATGCCATCAAGCTCCAATCCCTTTGCTACTACGAACTTAGGTCGCGATTTGGCTTGTCCAGTAACTTGGCTCAGCAGGTATACCGCAGAGTCGCAGGTAGTCGCAAAGGAGCACAACGGAAAAATAGACCCGTCAAGGAGTTCAAGAAACCGTTTGTTACTTACGATGCCCGCATCTTTTCCTTCAGAGAGAAAGATTGGACAGTGTCCATCACTACCGTTGATGGCAGGGAACGGTTTGAGTTAGCCATCGGCAACTATCAACGCAGGAAGTTAGCAGGGACAAAACCCAAAGCAGCGACTCTGGTTCAGCGTCGTGGTGGTGGGTTCTATCTGCAAATTTGCCTAGAGACAGAAACACCTGTTACCAAACCGCAAGAGCGAGTAATAGGCGTGGATTTGGGGAGAACAGACATTGCCCATACATCGGAGGGAGAGAACTGGCATGGACAGCAGTTGAGCAAAATACGAGAGCATTATTCCAAGCTGAGAGCGGTACTCCAGCAAAAAGCCAGTAAGGGCAGCCGCAGTTCCCGGCGCAGGTGCAGAGAGCTGCTGCAACGGCTGTCTGGCAAGGAGAGGCGCTTTCAAGCGTGGGTCAATCATCGCATCTCCAAAGCTATTGTGGCTAGGCAAAAGCAACGAACAGCGCTATTGCTTTAGAGGACTTGACAGGGATTCGGGAAAGGGTCAATCAACAGCCGCGCAGTCAGACAGAGCGTATGCGTGCAAATAGTTGGGCGTTCTACCAACTGCGCACCTTTATTGGCTACAAAGCTCTGCAAGCAGGAGTTAGGGTGGTGTTGGTGAATCCCCGCTACAGTAGTCAAACTTGCCACCGGTGTTTGCGCATTCATCCCGACCCTGAACAGTCCTACCGCAGTGGGAAGCAGTTTAAGTGTGGGCACTGTGGATGGGAAGGGGATGCGGACTGGAATGGGGCCAACATGATTGCCAAACTTGGGGCTGCTGTAAACCAGCCTAGAGGTCCGTGGTTGGCTTGCCAACTACAGGGCTACCGAAAGCCTGCACTCTTTCGCTTTAGCGGCGCGGAGCACTCTGCGTCAGCATGAGTGCGGGTAGTTTACTGTTGTTTTGTAGGGGTTCTAATCCGCGTAGAGGAGCCGCTCCACCGCCGCCACGATATCTGCAGGTTGCACGATGGTGGCTGCCTCCAGGGTGCCGTTGTAGGGGGTGGGAATGTCCTGCGAAGCCAAACGCACCACCGGCGCATCCAGCTCATCGAACAGTTCTTCCATGATGCGAGCCGTCAGTTCCGCCCCAATGCCACCCGATTTCATGTCTTCCTCAACAATAATCACCCGATGGGTTTTGCGCACCGAAGCGGCAATGGTCTCCATATCCAGAGGCTTGAGGGAGATCAAGTCGATCACCTCGGGGTCGATCTCCTGCTGCACCAGAGTGTCCACGGCCTTGAGCACGTGGTAGCGCATGCGGGAGTAGGTGAGCAGGGTAACATCGGAGCCAGATCGGACGATTTCGGCTTTGTCCAGAGGCAAAAGGTATTCTTCCTCCGGCAGATCTTCTTTCAAGTTGTACAAAAGGACATGCTCGAAAAAGAGAACTGGGTTGTCATCGCGGATGGCGGACTTGAGCAAGCCCTTGGCATTATAGGGAGTTGAACAGGCCACGATCTTAAGCCCGGGCACCGCTTGGAAGTAGGCCTCTAGCCGCTGCGAGTGTTCTGCTCCCAACTGACGACCCACCCCGCCCGGCCCGCGGATGACCATCGGGATCTTGAAATTGCCCCCGGAAGTGTAGCGCAGCATACCGGCATTGTTGGCAATTTGGTTGAAGGCCAGCAGCAGAAAGCCCATGTTCATCCCTTCCACCACCGGGCGCAAGCCGGTCATGGCTGCCCCAATGGCCAAGCCGGTAAAGCTGTTCTCGCAGATGGGGGTATCCAGCAGGCGCATCTCCCCATACTTGCGATACAGGTCTTTGGTGACTTTGTAGGAGCCACCGTAATGGCCGACATCTTCTCCCAAAACAAATACGTTGGGATCCCGGGCCATTTCTTCGTCGAGGGCAGCACGCAAGGCGTTGTAAAGGAATGTCTCGGCCATAGAGGTTCAATATCGCTAAACCCTCATTAAACCATTTTGCCGGCATGGATCCCCTTGCAGATGACTGGATAGGCTGAGCTCAGCATTCTGGCTCAGAGGGATGGCGACCTTACCCCACAGCTTTTGTCGGCACTCTGCTTCCCCTGCAAAATGGAGATCATCTGTCTTCTCAAGATCTGTCTTCTCAAGATAAAGACACCATGAGCCTTGCACTGCCCAAACTGGCCCTGACCTTGGGGGATCCCACGGGAATTGGGCCGGAAATTGTGCTCAAGGTGCTGGCGGATCCTGAGGTGCAGTCTTGCGCCCACATCACGGTTGTAGGGGATCGGCAGGTTCTAGAAGCCACCTATCGCCTGCTGAGAGATCGGTCGCCGGCTCCGTTGGCCCATCCGGCAGGGATCCCGATGCTGGAATGCAACACGGGCTTTTGGTTGCAGCCTGGCCGTGTCGGTCAAGGGGATGCCGACAGTGGTGCGGTTAGTTTTGCTTACCTGAGAACGGCGGTCGAACGGACGTTGCAGGGGGAGTTTCAGGGGATCGTGACAGCACCCATCGCCAAATATCTCTGGCATCAAGCTGGCTACCGGTTCCCTGGCCAAACGGAAGTTTTGGCCCAGCTGAGTGGGTCTGAACGCTACGGGATGCTGTTTGTCGCCCGTTCCCCCCACAGTGGCTGGCAGATGCGGGTTTTGCTGGCCACCACCCATATTCCCCTCGGCCAGGTGCCCACCGTGCTGACCCCAGAGCGGGTGCGGACAGCGCTGGATTTGCTGGTGGGATCCCTGCGCCACACCTTTGGGATCCGGGATCCTGTGATTGCAGTAGCCGGCCTGAATCCCCATGCCGGCGAACAGGGGCAACTGGGATCGGAGGAAAAAGAATGGCTGACCGAGCTGCTGCGCACCTATGCCCACGCCCAAATCTGGGGGCCGCTTCCCCCCGACACCCTGTGGGTGGCTCCCGCGCAAGCCTGGCATGGCCAGGGATCCCCAACTGTGGCAGATGCCTACTTGGCTCTCTATCATGATCAAGGTTTGATCCCGGTGAAGATGCTGGCTTTTGACCGGGCAGTCAACCTGACAATTGGGTTGCCTTTTGTTCGCACCTCTCCCGATCATGGCACCGCCTTCGACATTGCCGGCCAAGGGGTGGCCCGGTGCGAGAGCCTTAAGCAGGCGATCCTGCTGGCGGCAGAACTGCTGGGCAAAAACCCCCAATCCCCTGAGGGAAATGCCGTCTGTACCCGACAATCTGAGGCCGTTTCTCGTTTCCAGGGGGTGGCTTGATGGAAGTTGCCGGTGCTACCTCAACCGGAATGCTTTACCGTCACTTTGGGCGCACCCAACAGCTGGTCTCGGTTTTTTCTCTGGGCAGCATGCGCTTGGTCAATGTGCCCAGGGCTCAGGCTCAGGCAACCGTTGAGGCAGCCCTAGCCGCAGGGATCAACCACATCGAAACGGCTCAGGCTTATGGCCATGCCGAGGTGCTCTTGGGCGAGATTTTGCAAACCCTGCCCTTTTCACGCCATCAGTTGATTCTGACCAGCAAACTCACTCCCACAGATGGGTTGCGAGAGCGGCTTCAGGGATCCCTGCGCCGTCTGCGGGTGGATTACCTGGATCAATTTGCCTTTCATGGCATCAACTTGCCGGAACATCTGGAGTGGGTGCTGCAGAAAGGGTTGCCGATTCTCAAGCAGATGCAGCAAGAAGGCTGGGTGCGCTACATTGGTTTTTCCACCCATGGATCCCTGGAGTTAATTTTGCAGGCCATCCAGACAGGATGCTTTGACTTTGTTAATTTGCACTATCACTTTTTCCAACAGCGCAATGCACCGGCCCTAAAAGCAGCTGCCCAGCAGGATATGGGCGTGTTCATTATTTCTCCCGCCGATAAGGGGGGAATGCTCTATCGCCCGCCCCAACACCTGCAGGAGTGCTGTGCCCCTTTCAGCCCCTTGGAATTTGCCTATCGTTTTTTGCTGGCGGATCCCCGTGTTCACACCCTCAGCCTAGGCATCACCCATCCTGAGGAGTTGCAGGTGGCCTTGTCGGCCTTACGGGATCCCGACCGGTGGTGGGTAAATGGCCCTCAGGTGCAAGAACGGTTGCGCCAAACCGAGCAGGAACGCTTGGGATCCAGCCGCTGCGCCCAGTGCTACGCCTGCCTGCCCTGCCCAGAAGGGATCCACATTCCCGAAGTGCTGCGTTTGCGCAACTTGGCCATTGCCCACGAAATGACGGAGTTTGCTCGGTACCGCTACAACATGTTCGGCCAAGCTGGGCATTGGTTTCCGGGGTCACCTGCCGACCGCTGTACCGAATGCGGTGACTGCTTGCCCCGCTGCCCAGAGCATCTGCGGATCCCGGAGTTGCTGTCCGAAGCCCACCAGTTGCTGCATCGGTCTCCGATCCGGCGGCTCTGGGAATAACCATTCCACCTATCCTATTTGGCTGAGCTTAACTTCACTTATAATCGGATGGAGTTTATCGATTGCATCACAAGGCGAGGCATCGGAGTGAATAGTCAGAGCCAAGACCGCTTAGACCGGGTGGAACAACTGCTGGCTTGGACGGCTGAACAGACTGCTGCCAACAGCCGAGAAATCCGGGAGCTCTGCCAATCCATCCAGGAGCTGCGTCAGTCCATCCAAGAAAGCCGCGCCCAGTCTGCCGAGGAGAACGCCGCCCGTCTGCGGGAAATCGAGGAGCTGCGTCAGTCCATCCAAGAAAGCCGCGCCGAATTTGCTGAACAAGCTGCTGCTCAGGCTCAAAGCTTGCGAGAGCTACAGCAAGTTGTCAGCGAGACCCGCTCTGACTTAGCTCACCTTGCCGAGTGGGCAGAGGAAGTGACTCAAGCTCTGGTTACCCTCACCGCCCTACAACGAGAGCACGAACGCGCCATTCAGGCCATCAACCAACGGCAGGCGGAAACGGATCAGAGGTTCAACGTTCTCCTTGAAGAAGTGCGCTACCTGATTCGCCGGCAAGGCTCTGACGGAAATCCTCCCCCCTCGTTGCCCTGAGCACTGGGATCCCTTTAAGAACTGCAAGGACAGCCCTAATCTTCATCCACTTCCCACTCCAACAGGTGTGCATAGGGAGCCACCAAGTGGGGAGCATAAAAGGCAACGGCTCGAAGGGCATGCCAGTCTTCCAAGCAGCCAAAGACGGTCGGATACTCATTGCGCTCCAACCGCTCTGCAATTGCCGCCACATCAGCTTCAGTAAACTGGCGGGGATCCATCCCCTTAGCAGGGGCTTCCACTTTGGACTTGGATCGGGCAGACATAGGCAGCCTGAACACGCTACAAGCCGATCTTAGCCTCTTCCTTTTTGCCCGGCCGACTTTGAAGAAACTTGACACACTCCCCACCTCAATCGCTTGCTTCTTGCGCAGTTGTGAGGACGGGGCCTCAGACTTAACTTTTGGGCAAGCCGGGCCGTGGGCTCCCAAACTCTGAAAAGGGATCCCCATTCCTCCAGTTTCGTGGCAAGGTGAGGACAGATACCGCATCGGAGGCTGCTATGGAGAGCAAGATCCCCGCCCGCGATGTCCAAGTTGCCCTTATCGGCCCGTCCACGTTGGTTCTCCGCTCCCGCACCTGGGATCGCCTGAAGTTTGAGCTGGAATACGCTCGGCAACGGGGCACCACTGCCAATAGCTACCTCATCCAGGCCCGCCAAACCCTTCTCATCGATCCTCCGGGGGAATCGTTCACCAGCATCTTTTTAGAAGAGCTGGCCCAACACCAGTACCTACAGCGGTTGGACTTTATTTTGCTCAGCCACGTCAACTTTAACCGCATTGCCACTCTCAAAGCCCTATTGCCTCTGGCTCCCTACGCGATGGTGCTCTGCTCCAAGCCGGGATCCATTACGCTACGGGCCGCCTTTGAAGAGATGGATCCCTTGCCCCGCAGTCGCGACGAAGAGGAAGCCGCCGATCTGGGCATTTTCTACAATGGCGACCAGTCTTTCCGTTTGCGGGTCATCCGGGATGGGGATCGCCTGGATCTGGGGGAAGGGCATGAGTTGCACTTTCGCACCGTGCCCACGCCCCGCCACCCCGATGCCCTCTGTACCTACGATCCGGCCACCGGGATCCTCTACACCGATAAGCTGTTCGGCGCCCATGTGTGCGATGAGCAAGTTTTTGACGAACATTGGCGGCAGCTTAGCGAAGACCGTCGCTACTACTTCGACTGTTTGCACCGCAACCAATTGCCCCAGGTGAAGGCAGCCCTGGCCAAGTTGGAAGAATTTCCCGCCCAAATCTATGCCCCTGCCCACGGCCCCTTGGTGCGCCACAGCCTGCGGCGGTTGCGGTTGGACTACCACACTTGGTGCGAGGAGGATCCCGGCGAGCAGCGGGTAGCTCTCCTATACACTTCCGCTTACGGAAATACAGGCTTGATGGCCATGGCTATAGCCCAAGGGCTGGAGCGAGCCGGCGTTAAGGTGGAGCGGATCAACTGCGAATGGGCCACTCCGGAGGAGATCGCCCAAGCTCTGGAGCGCTGCCAAGGGTTTGTTATCGGATCCCCGACTTTGGCCGGCCATCCTCCTGTGCAGATCCAAACCGCCCTTGGCATCATCCTTTCTTCAGTTCCCACCACCCGATTGGCCGGGGTTTTCGGCTCCTACGGCTGGAGCGGAGAAGCGGTGGATCTCATCGAGAGTAAGTTGCTCAATGCCGGCTTTTCCTTGGGGTTTGAGACGATCCGCGCCAAGTTTAAGCCCACCCCTGAAATCCTGGAAGCCTGTCAAGAGGCGGGATCCCAGTTTGCTCAGGCCCTGCGCAAAGCCAAACGAGCCCGCGCCCCTCGCCAAACCAGCAGCGAAACTCAGGCGGATCGGGTTGGGCAAGCCCTGAGCCGGGTGGTGGGATCCCTGTGTGTAGTCACCGCCCTGCAAGGAGAGACCCGCCGCGGCTTCCTCACCTGGTCGGTGGCCCAGGCCAGCTTTAATCCGCCGGGGCTGACCCTGTCGGTGAGCAAGGAACAAGAAGCCGAACTGCTGACCCATCCCCAGGCGCCTTTTGTGCTTAACATCTTGCGGGAAGGCAAAGGTAGCAATTTGCAACGGCACTTTCAGCGGCCCCAGCGCCCTGGAGAAGATCGGTTTGCCGGCTTGGCCACGGCCACTGCCGAGAATGGCTGCCCCATTTTGTTGGAAGCGCTGGCTTACCTGGAGTGCCGTGTGAAAACTTGGATGGACTGCGGGGATCGCTACCTGGTCTATGCCGAGGTGGAACGGGGCAAAGTTCTGGATCCCACAGGAGTTACCGCCATGCGGCGGGGGTAGGATATGCCAAAGTACGCTCCAATCTGAGTCTTTTGTTGGTCTCAGCTTTTGGGCAATCAGAAACATGAGAGAACTTTCCCACATTTTTCAGCAGGCTATTGAAGCTTCTGTCGGGGTCGGGGGAGAAATTGTAGAGATAGTCTTCGGCACCAGTAAGGTTGCCGGCCAGGTTATCGGGAAAGTCGGGCAAACTACTGTAGGCACAACCATTGAGATCACCAAGAAAGGTGAGGAAATTCTCTTTGACACCAGTAAAGCCACTACCCAAGTTGTCTTTCACGAAGAAGTTGTCCATCATGAGCCCTATCTGATCCCTATTGAACCCTCTCTAGGTTGGGACGAAGCTCTGGTTTTTATCAATGGTTTTCTCAGCGAGGGTGAAACTCAACCCTGGAGAAAAAGACTATTGTGGGAGACGATCCGACGGGCTGGATGGAAGGGATCCCTGTACTACCTTTGGTGGGATGCCTCCAACCCGGCAAGTTTGGTTTTGTCCACTCTTAAACTTGGGGTAGGACTGCTTGCCCACTGGGAAGCTCACAAAGCAAAGGCTAAAGAAGTGGGGCTTGAGTACGCCTATCCTTTGCTCTCCTCCTTGCCAGAAAGGCAGATTACGCTGATGGGGTTTTCTTTGGGAGCAAGGATAGCCTACTACGTTATGCGAGGTTGGCCTCAAACTGCAAATCGGCGCCTTAAGGACATCATTCTGCTCAGCGGTGCTGTTAGAAGGCAAGCCGATAAGCACTGGAGCCTGCATGTAGAAAATATTACCGGAAAGCTGGTGAATATTTACAACGAAGATGACGCGGTTTTAGCCTTTGTCTTCAAAGTCCCTTCCCTCAACCGCAGCCCCTGTGGGATCAAGCCGATTAAAGAGTTTCACCCCAGAATCGAGAACCTCAATGCCACTCACTTAATTGGCTCAGGAGAGCACAGCTACGAAGCCTATCTACCTCACTTGGAGTTTCTTCTCGATCAGAAACTGGACTGGAAAGCTCGCAGGAGCCGCTGGGTCTAGCTCACCCAAAACCCAGCCATCTAGCAGCTACCTCTCTTGCCGCCCACCAAAGAGGATCCCTGCCGAGTTCTACCCGAGGAAGAAACCGGAAGATCATCGTCTGCAGCTTTTGGCTTGTCTAGCTTGTTCAACTTTCAGCCATCCTAAAGATCTGCTGCGGGGTCAATGCTAGCTGGATCCCGTCAATGACCTTGAGTTGGCGATCTCCTCGGCAAATTTCTGGCTCTTGTTGAGGGGCAAATATCAAAACAGAGTAATCATCTGGATCAACCATCCACCCCAATTGACTGCCATGCTTGAGGCAATGAATTACACGGCTTACCCTTTGACCAGGTGAAAGAATTTCGATGATCCAGTCGGGTGCTGAGGTGAAGTCATCCTCTAGCTCGCCTGTTTCACTTGGGTAAACTCGATCCCACGCGATTACGGCAATATCGGGAACAATAGAACGATCGGCGAAAGTGCATCGCAATTCGGGCAGGGCAGTATAGCCGGTGGTGCTGCCATCAACCTCGGCCACAAGGTGTTTTTGCAAAATGGAGTGGCGGGCTTTGGGTATCGGTTTTTGAATGGCAACTCCATCCACATACTCCCACGCCGGAGAATCTTCTATGTAAGGCAACTTGAGGAAGTCTTCAAGGGTAAGAGGCGGAGCCAGGCGAGTTGTCATAGGTTTAGGCAAAGCTCCTCAGGATCCCTACCAGTACTGTATCCCAAATCCCCAAGCGAGGGCGAGTGGTGGAGTAGGGGTTAGAATTGCAACAATTGGAGTAGATGTAGCGTGAAAGTTGTCCAGCCGGCGGCGCTGCTGACCTCGATGGATCCCCTCAGTTGATCCACCATTTGCTTCACCAAGGCCAAGTCTAGATCGGTACTCCCTTCCTTAGCCCACACTGCGGAGCCCTAGCAAAGCAAAAAGCCCCCAGGCAGGGTAATCACCTCTCCTGAGGGCCAAACCCCCTCAAATCCCAGGTAGGTTAAGCCTGAACTCTGCTCGGCTCGTAGAAGACTTTGGGCAGAGATCGAGCAAACTTCGAGAAATCAGCCCTTGACTTGCGCGAACCATAATCTGCCTTTAAGTCAGAACGATTGAAAGCTATCTTCTCTCTTGCGGGCTCGTAGAAGATCCACCTCCTAAGGGTGTAGTTCACTTCATAGAGAGTTTGCCGAACGCCGTTTATCAACGATAGAGATCTGGAGCTGGGAGCCTTTGGCGGCTGATACCAGTAGATATCCTCGGGAGATACAGATAGAGGCTCTGGACCTGCAAAGGGCGGCTCGTAAAAAGTTGCAAAGTCAGGCTGAGGTCGGCACTGAAATTGAACCTGATACACCGACTGAGAGGTCATTTCCTGCCGACTCTGCTGCCAAAGCTGCAGCATCTTGCCGACATCAAATCCCATCGCTCGCTGAAAATGCCACAGGGATCCTTGTAGAAAAAAGAAGGCTAAGTAGAAGTGAGCATTCGCCAGCCAAACCCTTGAGGAGTAGTTCCACGCTCCCGTTTGATTTGGATCGAAGTAGTAAGGAGTAAAGGCGGATTTCAGCTCCAGGGTGGGGCCGTAAAACTCCACCGGGTAGGCCAGCGAGTTAAACCCACAGTAGTAAGAAGCCGCAAAACCGGCTAGGGCGATGCCGAATAGAGAGTAGGAGAGGATCCCATCTGCTGAGAAGAGAAAGCGAGCTTTAACCCACTCAAACGGCGGAACCAGGATATGCCACACCCCTCCCAACAAGAGAAGAGCTCCCACATAGATATGGCCCCCCACCAAGTCTTCCAAATTATTGACATCAAACAGGTGGGTGCGGTAGTTCCAAAGGGTGGCAAAGTCCAAAGTTGGAGCCGTAACCAGGCGTACCTGACCGGTGTTGGCGTCATACAGCCCCCCGAACACCATCGCCTTGGCCACCAACAATAGGGATCCCAGGCCCAAAATCAGTAGGTGGTGCCCCAAAATCACTCCCAACGTTTTGGCATCATCCCAAGTGAAGTGAAACTTGGCAGCCCTGCCGAATTCCATATCTAAGCTGGGGGGAAGTTGGGTTTGGTGGAAGTAGGCTCCTCCAGCCAACACGCCGGCAGCCACCAGGTGAATTGAGGCAATGGCCACATAGGGAAAGGTATTGACGATCTGGCCACCGGGGCCAACCCCCCACCCCAATGTGGCCAAGTGGGGCAGCAAAATCAGCCCTTGCTCGTACATAGGCCGCTCTGGCGAGAACTTGGCCAGCTCAAACAAGGTAAAGCCCCCCGCCCAAGCCATGATCAAGGCCGCATGGGCCACATGCGCCACGATAAAAGTATTAGAGAGGTTCATCAATCGAGCGTTACCTGACCACCAGGGGTAGCCCGATGGGTGCATCTTTTTGGCATTCATAGATAGCTCCTCAGTGAGCCCTCAAAAATACAGGCACGTTTAGCTCAGACCGGCAATGATATGGTCAAGATAAACGGCCATTTCTTGACTTGCCTCTGTGTCGAGACTTTCGGTCAGGACCTCTTTCATGGCATTGAGGGCCTGAATGACGCGATCGATGGGAACGCCGAGGGTGATGTAAGTTTCTTTTAAACCCTGCAACACGCGCTCATCCAAAATTGAGGGATCGGCAGCCAACATGGCGTAGGTGGCATAGCGTAGAAAATAGGTCAGGTCCCGCAAGCAAGCCGCGTAGCGCCGAGTAGGGTACATATTGCCCCCCGGTAGGGTAATATCCCCGTAGAGCAAGCTCTTGGCAACCGTTTTGCTGATAATGCTGCTGGCGCTGGAGCTGATGGTTTTGGCCGCCTTGACGCGCATGTTGCCACTCTGGAAATAGCGATTTAATTGTTCCAGAGCTGCGGCATCTAAGTAAGAGCCTTTCTCATCGGCGGGGTTAATCAGGGAAGTGATGGTATCTTTCATGGATTTTTCTCCTCTAAGCACTAGTAGGGACTGATTTCTTGAGGCAATTGGGCAAATGCTGTTCGCGTTAGCGGGACGGAGTCCTTGCACCGCTTGCTCAGGCATTGCCTGTGAGAACTCTTATGGATTGCAACTTAAGACAACTTCACAGCTTGCAGGTCAAGCTCGCAAAGCCAGCCGAAACCTCAAGCTCACAGAGGCAGGAGTAGCGCGCCTCAACTCTAAAACTGAGCGAGAGGGCAGCGATTTGTCTATCCATTCATCGATTCAAAAAGCGCGAATCAGTCGATCAAAGTAGGGGGCAGCTAGAGCCATCTCCTCTGAAGAAAGAATGCCGGCAGCTACCTCTTTTAGGCAGCTCATCGCCACCCGCAGGTTGGGTAGCGGCACGCCCAAAGAGATGTACATTTCTCGCATGCCGTTCAAGCCGATATCTTCCAGCGGCTTATCGTTGCCTGCCAAGATGCAATAGCTAACCAAGCGGATATACCAGCCTTGATCTCGTTGACAGAGGGCAGTTTTTTGAGGGTTGCCCTTATTGCTGGGGGTGTTGGGGCATTTGGCCCAAAACCGTTTGCTGCCTTCCTGGACAATTTTTTGCTCGTTCTCTGCTAACTTTTGGGCGGCTCGGATGCGAACTTGACCCTTGCTGAAGAAATCCTCTAGCTTGGCGATCTCGGCACTGCTGAGGAAGCGATCAGCCGCGTCCGACTGCGCGATGACTTGGGCAACAATGCTCATAGGTTTTTGG
>NZ_JANSIH010000457.1:0-1755 GCF_047462075.1 Synechococcus sp. R55.2 | reverse complement strand
AAACAAAGTCATAGTGCTAGAGGGACGTAGCCCCGAGAGGTATTCAAGGTAAGTTAGATCTGTCCATCTGCCCATAGGGATCCCCTCCATTGCCTAGAGCGGTTTGGCTAATCCTGGGGTTGGGCTTGTTCATGCGGGGCCTGGTGGCTGCCCTTTTGCCGCCGGGCTTTGACGAAGCCTACTACTACCTCTACACCCGCCATCTGGATTGGAGCTATTTTGACCATCCGCCGCTGGTGGCCTGGACAACGGGCTTGGGGCCTGCCTTGACCGGTCAGGTGTCGGCTTTTTCTATTCGACTGGGATCCCTGCTGCTCTATTCTGGCTCTTCCCTACTCCTTTACTACACCGGAGCACGCCTTTTCTCTGATCAGGCAGGACTGATCAGCTTGGCGGCCATCAGCATCGCGCCGATCCTTTGGATTGGGTTTGGGGTGCTGACCTTGCCGGATAGCCCGCTGATCTTTTTTACGGCAGCAACCTTGTGGGTGGCCGCTCAGGAGTTTTTTCCGGCTCCTTTGGGGCAGGGGAAATTGGGAGTCTATGGGGCGGCTCGCTATCGGCCAGGGCCTAGGCTAGCGCTCATAGGTCTCTTGGTGGGGCTGGCCTGCTTGGGGAAGTACCACGGCTTGGCTTTGGGGTTCGGCCTGGTACTCTTTTGTCTGCTCAGCCCAGTTCATCGCTGTGCCTTGAGGTCGGGCTGGACGGTGCTGGCGGTGCTGGGTTTTGTGCTGGCCTTCAGCCCGGTGCTGATCTGGAACGCCCAGCAGGATTGGGTCTCCTTTCACTTTCAGGCGGGGCGGGCGGTGCCGGAGGCAGGGTATCAACTGCAAGCGCTGGGGCTGACGATCCTTTCTGAAATCTTTTACCTGTTCCCCAGCTTGGGGATCCCTTTGTGGTGGGCGAGTTTGGCAGGGACGGGTCGGGTGGCCCTGCAGATTCTCCGCGGGATGCGGCTGACGGATGAAGAGCTCAAGCACCTTTTGATCCTGGCCTGTGGATTACCGCTGGTGTTGGCCTTTACCTTGATGGGAGGCTACCGGCCCATCTTGCCCACCTGGCCCATGCCGGGGTTTTGGGTGCTGACGCTGCTGCTGGGATCCTTCTGGGAACGGTGGCCGGGAGCGAAGCGAACCTTAGTGGGGACGGCAGTGATGGTGAGTTTGGTGGTGGGGGTGGGGCTGGCCCATGTGCGCTATGGCCTGCTGCAGGCTCCTGGCGGGCTGGGCCTGTGGCCCGTGGAGCAGGATCCCTCTACTCAGCTCATTGAAATTGAGCAGTTGCGGCAGCGGTTTCGGACGGATCCCCGCCTGGCTCAAGCCCTTGAGGAGGCAGAGTTCGTTTTTACCAATGTCTATTTTTTGGGCGGTCAGATCGCCATGGCCCTGGCTCCGCTGACGGACAAGCCTCTGACCTGCCTGGATGCAGATTTGCGGGGCTTTGCCTTTTGGTCGCAGCCGCAGGATTGGCTGGGGCAGGATGGGCTGCTCATCACTTCCAAGTTGTTCCAGCCGAGGGCAGGGATCCCAGCCACCTATGGCGACTACTTTGCCCAAATCGAGCCTGTGGCCGAGGTTCCCCTGGTGCGGGCAGGGGCGGTGGCGCAAACCTTTCAGGTGTACCTGGCTCGACAGATGCGCAAGCCCTATCCCCGCCCTTATTCCCGCCTGCAATAACAGCAGAGGACATCCTGGGCAAAGCTAGAGGGGGCGATGTCTGTCGAACCAGCGCATCAGCATTGCAGCCAAGCGTTCG
>NZ_JANSIH010000456.1:0-1755 GCF_047462075.1 Synechococcus sp. R55.2 | reverse complement strand
GGCACTGTGGATGGGAAGGGGATGCGGACTGGAATGGGGCCAACATGATTGCCAAGCTTGGGGCTGTCGTAAACCAGCCTAGAGGCCCGTGGTTGGCTTGCCAACTGCAGGGCTACCGAAAGCCCGCCCCGTACTGCGAAGCAGTCAGGGCCGGGTAGTTTACTTAAGGATCAATTGAGAGATCCGATAGACATGAACAAGCTCAGCCAACGGCTAGCGACTGCGCAAGAAAGTCTCAATGCCATCGGCAATGGCCCGCGCCAAAATAGCCTGATATTCGGCAGTAGCCAATTTTCGCCCTTCGGTTGGGTTGGTTACGTATCCCAACTCCAGCAGCACGGAGGGCATACCCACAGGTGTTTCCCGCACCACAAAAAAGCGGGCTCGTCTCACCCCTCGGTCAGCAGCACCGGTGGCCCTGACCAAGCTGCGGTGCAAGATGGCGGCCAGCTCGGCGCTATCGGGTCGCAGGTAATAGGTCTCGATGCCGTGAATGCCGGAGCGATCCAGGGCGTTGGCATGAATGCTCACCAGCAGGGCAGCATTGGCCTGAACGGCCATATCCACCCGCGGTTGCAGCAGCACTTCCCGGTCATCGGTGCGGGTCATCACCACCCCGTACCCCCGCTCCTGCAGCAGTCGTTGCACCTGGTGGGCAACGGAGAGCACGATGTCCTTCTCCTGGATCCCATCCACCCCGATGGCACCGGGATCCCGTCCCCCGTGGCCGGGGTCGATGGCAATGACCGTCCGGTTCAGAGATTGGGGGGTGGAAGGGGAGGCAGGGCCGGGCGTCTGCGGCTGAGGTATTGGTGGAGGAGCATTCAGAGGTCGCAGCTCCAAGGTAATGCGGCGGGATCCCTGGCCGGGGTTGGGCTCGAAGACATTGAACTCCTCGGCGGGCTGCACCAGAATGCTGACCGTGCGGGCATCTTCCTGGACAAAGCGGATCCGCTCCACCGGCCCTCCAACCGGCAAGCCGGGATCCGGCATAGACTGGGGCAGGCGAGCGGGCGCCACGTTGATGCGGTAGCCACCACTCTCGGGATCCCAGCCGGCCCGGTAGAACATGAATCCATCGGCGCTGATGATCAACCGGTTGCCCTGGAGCTGAACCGATTGCAACGTGGCCAGCGGCCCACTGCTGTTGACAGAGCTGACCTCGGGCAAAAGGCTGGCCTGGGCAGCACCGCCGGCAGGCTGGATCCAGATCCCACCCCGCTGTGGGTCGTAGCGGGCTTCCCAATCGCCACCGGAGGAATCCACATCCAGCACCACCCGAGCAATGGTGGGCTCAAATTGCCCGATCCGTAGCCGCGCAACCCCCAGACGGTTGACGATGTAGACTCGCTGGGTGAGGGCAGGGCTGAGGGTGGTGTTGAGAAAATCCACCACTACCCGATCCGGATCGAGGATGCGCCGCACCGTAGTGGAGGGGCTGCCTTGGGTACGGATGAAAAAGCCTTCTGCTTGCGGGGATACCTCTAAAATTTGATGGCCGGAGCGAGGAGATGGGGTGGGTGCCGGGCGTCGGGGAGGCAGTGTCGGCAAAGGCGGGGACGGCGGGAAGGGATCCCTGGAACCTCCCAATAAGCCGGCAGATGAAGGGGGAGAAGAAGAGAGAGATCCGGCCTGGGTGAATTGAACAGCCCAGCGGGAGGGGCCGGCGGTGAGCAGTTGCAGTTGGTTGAGGCTGAGAGGCTGATCCGGCTGCAGATACAGCACAAAGGGGGTAATGGTATCCGTAAGCTGGCT
>NZ_JANSIH010000455.1:0-1760 GCF_047462075.1 Synechococcus sp. R55.2 | reverse complement strand
AATTCGAAGTCAGTAGAGTTGGAAGGGGGGGTGTCGTGCATGCGGTGGGGGCCGTGCACCCTGCGAGACCTATGACGGCGATCTTATCAAATCAAAAGCGCTTGCCAGAGCGCTCCGGGTCGGGGAGAGCCCAGGGGTCGAGTGCAAGAGTGCTCAACAGGGGATTGCACAAACTAATGTGTTCCAGAATACGAGTCTCTGGAAGATCTGCACCAAACCCGGATTTGGATTCTGGTCTTTATGGGCAGCCAAGTCACAGGGGATTAACAACTCTCTAAGGTTCCCTAAAAAAGTATTGCAAAGGGCTCTTTTTTCGGGAATAGCTCCTATTCATCAAGTAAAGTTGATCTATTGCTAAAGGGGCTTGAACTCCCAACCTCTCATCCGTTTGGGCAAGAGCTTGAGGTTTTCAGCTCCGTTGGGCATCGTGCATCTGACATTCTCTACCCAGCAGGGGAGATGTGGATAGGTTGGTCTCTTACAACCCTTCCCTAGACACATTTTTGGGATCCCTGCGGCTCCTCAATCTCTGGGGAGGGAGCCCATCCTTTCTGGAGTCATTTTGAAAAATCAGATGGAAACAGGAGAGATAGATGTTTACCCAATCTGCGTCTGATACTCTGGGGTTGGCACAACTGGATTTGGCGCAAATTCCGCGGCAGATCACCTGCGATGGCAGTGACTTGGATTGGAGCCAGGCCCTGGCCATCGAAGGGATCCAACCTGAAGAAGAAGCTTTACAGGCTTGGATGGCTTTCCGTGACCTGCGGGTGAACCAAGAGGCGGGCAACATTTTACGCTGGCAAGGGCGTCCGTTGCGGGCCAGCCGTATCCGCTTTTTCCCCAGGAATGTGGCTTGGCGCTATGGCTTCTCGTTTTCCACCAGCATCCGCTCGCCCCTTGGCAAAGGGATCCCGACCCCTGAGGAGTGGCGCTACCCGGGCCTCTGCCGCTACGGGATTGTGCTGTTTCAACCCAACGCCCAACTGGTGGCCCATCAGGTTTTCGAGTCCTCGCCAGAGCAGCCCCAAGAGGTGGATCTGGATCCCAACCTGGATATTGCCTTCAACATCAATGACGCCAAGGGCAGCTACGGCGACAATAGCGGCAGCTTCGATATTTACCTGCAGGTGGTGAGCTAGACTCACCCAACCCCAGGAGGGATCCCGGCTGATCGCGATAGCGGGACGGAGTCTTTGCAGAGCGGGTCAGGGGGCAGTTGTCGGGTGGGATCCCATCCCCTACAATAGGTGAACTGGTGGCTGGATCCCAGCCTGCTTGTTGCCCCTGCTAGCCCTGGAGAGGTGGCTGAGTGGTCGAAAGCGGCTTCCTGCTAAGAAGTTACGGGGCCCAAAAGCTCCGTCGAGGGTTCGAATCCCTCCCTCTCCGTTTCTGTAGTTGACCAAGAAAACTGGGTTGCAAGCCCCGTCCTACCGCTGCGCGGCAGCAAGCTGAACAGGGCGGCTTTGTGCTATGGTGCTGGTTGAACTCCGCCAACTTGAATATGGCGCAGTGTCAACAGGAAAAGTATCTGGGAGTTCATCCCAGTAGTTGGGGTCATGGCATCCCCCATCACTCGCAAGGGTGGTGTGGCTCAGGAAGTGGGGATCATCCTGCGACCTGGGAAAGAATCCTTACCCTTTAGGGCAGGGAGAATGTCAACCTCGGTTGCAATTTCACCCCCTTCTGAGCGTTTATGTGGCAGGCGTGGCTTCTGAGTCAGTGGGGGGTGGCACTCTGGCTCAACCTGGCTCTGGTGG
>NZ_JANSIH010000454.1:0-13827 GCF_047462075.1 Synechococcus sp. R55.2 | reverse complement strand
CCTCATCAGCGCTTTACTACCCTATCCCCACCACCACCCCCACGTCAAGTCCTACTAACCTTTTTTTGGGAAGGCCGAAGGGATCCGGATCCACCGCTAGACTGTTGAAGTGAGCTTAGTTTGGGTCAGACGGGTTTATGGGGATTGTGATTGGGGCTGTTGCTCCTGACTTTAGCTTGCCTGCGGTGGGGAAAGGGATCCAAAAGGGAGCCCAGATTTCACTGGCTGCCTACCGGGGCAAGAGCAAGGTGTTGCTGGCCTTTTACCCGGCGGATTTTTCCCCGGTATGCACGAGCGAGATGCGTTGCTTTCGGGAGGATTGGGAAGCTTTCCGGGCCGCGGGCTGCGAGATCTTGGGGATCAGCAGCGATCCCCTCTCCAGGCACCAAGCCTTTGCCGAGCAGCTTAAGCTGGAGTTTCCTTTGCTGAGCGATGTGGACAGAACCGTGAGCCAGCAGTACGGGGTGGACAGCCTGCTGGGGACGCGGCGGGCCTATTTTTTGGTGGATAGCCAAGGGATCCTACGCTACCAGCATGTGGAGTGGCTGCCCTTGTTCAAGCGAGACAACCGGGAGCTGCTGGAGGCCGTGAGGGCGATTAGCTAAACGGGGGATCCTCTGGGGTGGGCCAGAGAACCTGTTGCGGCTGTCCGGTGTCCGGCAGGGAGAGGGGAGTGTGGCCAAGGGGCTCCAGAAGCCAGCTACGCTCAGGCGGGATCCAGTTGCCCTGGCGAGCCCCAATTCCCAAAATGAGCTGGCTATCTTGCTGCTGCAAGCGGAAGAAGGTGGTGGCCCAGGCTCCTGCTCGATGGGCGAGGGTTTCCCCGTCGTCTTCGTAGAGGGTGAAGCTGCCGTTGCCGGGGTAGAGTTTGAGGTGCGGTTGGTCACGGCGCAGGTGGGCGGTGGACGGGCAGGGGGGAGCTAAAGGCAGAACGGAGCCACCCCGCACAAACAGCGGCAGTTGTTCGAGAGGGGCAGGGACGAGAATGTAGCGGGGGCCGGTGTGGGCCTGACCTGTCCACCAATCAAACCAAGTGCCCTGGGGTAGGTAAACAGCGCGGCACCGCACGCCAGGCCGAACCACAGGGGCAGCTAGGAGGGCGGATCCCAGCATGGCTTGATCTGAGATCTCGTAGGTTTGCGGATCGTCGGGAAACTCGTAGAGAAGGGGGCGCAAGATGGGGGATCCGGTTTGGCTGGACTCCCAAAAGAGGCTGTAGAGGTAGGGCAGCAGCTGGTAACGCAACTGAATGGCCTGCCGGCAGATGGTTTCCACTTCGAGGCCAAAGCTCCAGGGCTCGTGGGGGCGGGTGCCCAGGGCGCTGTGGCCGCGCATGAGGGGGTAAAGAATTCCCATTTGCATCCAACGGGCAAACAGCTCGGGAGTGGCATTGCCACCGAAGCCGCCGATGTCCGCGCCGACAAAGCTAACTCCCGACAGGCCCAGGTTTAGGAGCATGGGCAGGGACATCTCCAGGTGTTCCCAGGAGGATTGGTTGTCGCCTGTCCAGACGGCAGCCCAGCGCTGGATCCCAGCAAAGCCGGAGCGAGTCAGCACGAAGGGGCGCCGGTTGGGGTTGAGCTGTTCCAAGCCTTCACGGGAAGCGCGTGTCATCAGCAGGCCGTACAGGTTGTGAACTTCGGCGTGGGTGGTGGGTTCGTCGGGTGGGCCTTGGGGGGCATCGAGGGGGATATCGACGATCTGGCCGCCGTCTCCAAAGGGGCGGTCGTTGAGGGCCGGCTCGTTCATGTCGTTCCAGATGCCATCCACACCGGCTTGGGTGAGAACCCGTTGCCAGGATCCCCACCACTGCCGCACTCCGGGGCGCAAGAAGTCGGGAAAGAGGACTTTGCCTGGCCAAACGTAGCCATGGAAGAGGTGGCCGTCGGCGCGGCGGATAAAGAAATCCTGGGCCAAGCCCTCGTCGAAGACGGCGTAGTCGGCTTCGGGCTCGAACTTGACGCCGGGATCCACAATGGCTACCACCCGGAAGCCAGCCTCGTGGAGTTGGGCCATGAGCCGGGCCGGTTCGGGGAAGCGGCGGGGATCCCAGGTGAAGACGCGGTAGCCGCGCATGTAGTCGATATCCAAGTAAATGACGTCGCAGGGGATCTGCCGCTGGCGAAATTGCTGCGCAACGGTTTGAACCTGGGCGGCGCTGGCGTAGCTCCAGCGGCACTGTTGGTAGCCCAAGGCCCAGAGGGGAGGAAGGGGAGGCCGCCCAGTGAGTTGGGTGTAGGTCTCGAGCACCAAGGCCGGGGTGGGGCCGTAGATCAGGTAGTAATCCAGCTCGGGGGCGCGCACCTCGATGGCCCACTGCTCGGGATCGATCTGGCCCAGGTCGAACTGGCTCCAGTGGGTGCAGTGCAGGAAGAGCCCGTAGCAGAGGTTGGGGCGAAGAAACAGGGCGAAGGGAATGGCCTGGTAGAGATTGTCGCTGTGGGCGTCGTAGTTCCAGCAGTCGCGAGTCCAGTGGCTGTAGCGCCGACCCCGTTTGTTGAGTAGCCCCGCCCGTTCCCCCAGGCCGTAGATGTGCTCGGCAGGGTGGAGGTGTTTGCAGAGGCGGATCCCGTCGGATCCCCAGGTAAGGCCGAAAGGGACATCGGCGCAGAACTCTTGCCCTTGAGAATCTTGAAAACTAAACCGGATGGGATCCCGGTCGATGCGGACTTGCACCAGCGAGGTGGACAGGTGGACTTGGGCAGGGCTTTCCTGCAGTTGAAAGGAAGTCGGGGGCCACTCTTCGTCGGCTAGGGCAACATCCCAAGAACGGCGGGGCAAAAAGTCTCCGCTGGGGCCATTTGCGCTAGCGGGACGGAGTCCGAAGCGCAGCCGAAACAGGCGGGGGGTGAGGATCTGCACAGACCAGCAGCCCTGGGCACAGATGAGGTGGATCCCGCGAGAGTGAGCCTGGAGCTGTTGCAGGGATCCACAAGTTTGCCTTTGGGGTGGGCGGGCGGGGAATTGGCCATTCGCGTCAGCGGGACGGAGTCCCAAGATCTCGCCAGGTTCCAGCATGGTTTGGAGACAGATCGCCGCCCTCAAGGCTAACCTAAGGCCGGGAGGGAACAGCGGGTTGCCCACGCTTGTCCGTAGCGGGTTCTGCCCTCATCGGTACCCCTCTCCAGAAGAGCAGCGGCAATAATCGGTTAGCTCAGATCCCAGAATCCATCGCGAAAACGAGGCGGCAATGGCCATGAGGATCCCGGCGATCAAGCTTCTCTCCTCACTGCTGCTTTTTGGGGGGGTGTCCGTCCCCGCTGTCGTGGCGGCCTACCCGGTCAGCCCGGAGATGGTGATGACCCTGCAACAGGGGGATCATGCCCAAGCCTTGCCCAGGGCCAGAACGGAGCAAGCGTTTCGGGTGGTTACTTTGGCCCAGGGTTTGGAGCACCCTTGGGGGATGGCCTTTTTGCCGGATGGAACTCTCTTGGTTACCGAACGCCCAGGGCGGCTGCGCCGAGTTACCCCCCAGGGATTGGATCCCCAGCCAATAGCCGGTGTGCCCGAGGTGTTTGCCCAGGGGCAGGGGGGCCTGCTGGACATCGCCTTGCACCCCAACCATGCAGAGAACGGCTGGATTTATCTGTCTTATGCAGCGCCTGGGCCCGGTGGGGGAGGCACGCGGGTGGCGCGAGCCCGTCTGGGGGAAGGGGGCCTACAGGATCTGGAAGTGATTTTTGATATGGAGCGCAAAACCCCTGCCCGGCAGCACTTTGGCTCCCGTTTGGTCTTTGACGAAGAAGGATTCCTCTACATCAGCACCGGAGACCGGGGAGAACGGGATCGAGCCCAAGATTTGGGGGATTCTGCCGGTAAAGTGTTGCGCATTACGGATGCGGGCGGGATCCCGGCGGACAACCCATTTGTCGGCCAAGCAGGGGCTTTGCCGGAAACTTTTACCTATGGCCACCGCAACATTCAGGGAATGGCCCGCCACCCTGAAACAGGGGCAATTTGGTCCCATGAACATGGGCCGCAGGGTGGGGACGAGATCAACATCTTGGCCCCCGGCGTCAACTACGGCTGGCCCCTAATCACCCACGGTCGAGAATATACGGGAGAACCCGTCGGCCAAGGACTGGCGGCAGCTCCCGGCTTGGCTTCCCCTCTGCTGCACTGGACGCCCTCTATCGCTTCTTCTGGCATGACTTTCTACACGGGAGAGGCTTTCCCAGAATGGCGGGGCAACCTGTTTGTGGGGGCGCTGGCCGGGCAACACTTGGCCCGTCTGGTACTGGATGGAGAGCGCGTGGTGGCAGAAGAGCGTCTCTTAGAGGGGGCGGTGGGCCGCATTCGCGATGTGCGGCAGGGGCCGGATGGACTCCTTTACCTGTTGACGGACGCCCCGAATGGATCCCTGCTGCGCCTGGAGCCAGCACCCTGAAGGCATCGGCTTAGGAGATGACGGAAACTATCCTGCTCCCGCTGGGCAGCTCTTTGGCGGGACAGGGACTTTCCCCAGAGTAGGGCCTGGGAACTCAAAAGCTGAGGCTCTCCCAGGAGACGTTAATGTCTTCCAAGAGCAGCGACTTGTTGTAAATCTGCAGGATGATCAACAGGAAGACGGCAAATAGGGCCATGAAGACCGCCATCAGGGGCGTGGTGCCCCAGCCGGGAGCCACTTTACCGTATTCCGAGTTGAGGGGACGCAGCAGATCGCCCAGTCTGGTACGAATGGCCATAGGTTCTCGCAGTAAGTTAGGAACAGAACACATTGATGAAGTCGAAGATGACCAACCCGGGCGGTGGATCCTTGGTGCTCGGCACCGCCCAGACAGCCACCCCATTAAAATCACGCTATCAGAATCTGGCCAACCCCTTTTGCCTTGAGCAATGAATTGTAAACTTGTGTAATACTGTAGTCGAACGCTCTCAGGATCTGAGGACTCAGACTTAGATATGGAACCCACCTTTTCCCTAATTGTGGCGATTGCGGCAGTCACCATCTGCATCACCGCGTTTGCCATCTACACGGCCTTTGGCCCCCCTTCCAAGGACTTGCAGGATCCCTACGAGATGCACGAGGATTAAAGCTTGTCGTTGGGATATCTGGGTAAATGTCTGCTCGGCTGATCCCCCATCTCTCTTTTCACAAGTACCAGGGTTTGGGGAACGATTTTATCCTGGTGGACAACCGCCGGCAGTCTCAGCCCTGCTTGAGCCCGGAAGAGGCCGTCGCCCTTTGCGATCGCCGCTTTGGGGTAGGAGCCGATGGAGTTATTTTCCTGCTGCCAGGGCAGGAGGGGGCGGACTTTAGCATGCGCCTCTTCAACAGCGACGGTTCCGAGGCGGAGATGTGCGGCAATGGGATCCGCTGTTTGGCCCGCTTTCTGCAGGACTTGGGGATCCCAGGTCGGGATGGCGCCTACCAGATCCACACCTTGGCGGGGCGAATCGTGCCGCAGGTGCGGGCAGATGGGCTGGTCACAGTGGACATGGGGATCCCTCGCCTTTTGGCCAAGCAGATCCCCACCACCTTGGTCGAACCGGATGAGAAGGTCATTCGGCAGCCGCTTGCAGTGGCCGGGCGAGAGTGGCGGGTGACGGCGGTGAGCATGGGCAACCCCCATTGTGTGGTCTTCCTGGAAGAAGAGGGATCCCTGGAGGAGCTGGACTTGGCAGCTGTGGGCCCCCTGTTTGAGCATCATCCGGCCTTTCCTGAGCGCACCAACACCGAATTTGTGCAGGTGCTCAGCCCGACTCGTCTGCGCCTACGGGTTTGGGAACGGGGAGCAGGGGCAACGCTGGCCTGTGGGACGGGTGCCTGTGCCACTTTGGTGGCTGCTGTCTTGGAAGAGCGGGCAGAACCGCAAGCTACGGTGGAACTGCCGGGAGGAAATCTGGAAATTCGCTGGGATCCGAGCACACAGCACGTGTGGATGACCGGCCCTGCCCTACACGTCTTCAGCGGCACCACTGCCGGTTGAGAACTAGGCTCCCAGACCCAACAGGAGGATGGCCAGGAGGCCGAGGATCCCATAGGCAACGCTCCAGCCCTGCCGCCAGATCAGCGCCACTGCCAGGCCCAATAAGACCAAGCCCAAGCCCAGGCCAAGGCGGAGAAATAGAGGGTGTACAAACTGGCTGAGGGAGCGTTTGAGCCAGGGGAAGATCACCCCCAAGGCGAAGGCCAGTCCTACGGGGATCCAATCGATCCAACCTGTCTGCTCCCAGCCCCCCAACAGGTAAAAGCCGCCCAGACAAAGGCCCAGGCAGAAAAACAGCACCCGCATGCCGGGATAGTCTTGTCGATAGTTGAAAGCAAGGCTTCGGAGCTCCTTGGGGTGGGCCAAGACCAATGGCTCTACAGCAAAGCTTTCGCTCCACTCCGGCGCTTCTTCGGTTTGTCCGCGGCACCAAAGGTAAACGTTGACCTTGCGCAACCCCTGCAGCAGAGAGGCCTCCACTGCATTGCGCACCACCTCCATCACCTGCAGGGTATCCACCACATCGCCTGGCAGCCGTTCCAGCAGCACGTTGAGAACAGGCCCCTTCAGCTCGGCTCGGCCAAACAGCCGCAAGTCGGCAAGCTTGTAATCGAGGATTTGGTTCAAGATTTTGAGCTGGCGGCGCATGGGATCCCGCGAACAGAGAGCCGTCGTTCGACCGGTTGACTCAAAGCTTCAACATGACCGGTATGACCAGTTTAATGGCTTGGGCCAGAGCAGCAGAGGAGAGGCGTTGCCGGTGTGAAAGGGAAGTGGGACTATCCCATGAGGGTGCGAATGCACCGGCGAATGCTGAGGTTGGATTGCTCCAAGTCGGCAAATCCGCTCAGAAGAGTTCCCTGGCCGTCCAACAGCAACAAAACAGCCTGGCGGCGAAAATTGATCCCAGGCAAAGCTGCAGCGGCTATTTCTTGCAGCTTCTGGATGGTTGCTCCCTCAAAATCGACAGAGACGTACACAAATGGAGAAACCAAACGAGGATCCGTCGGCACGCTCTCTCGGATGACCTGCAAAACCAAATTTCGCACCAACAGCAGCCCCCTACCATCTACCAGCACAATCTGTCGCAGTCGGGGGTTTCGCCCGAACTCCAGGGCCAAACTTTTGGAGAGGGCTTCCGATTGCGAGCGGGTTTGGCTGTTGGTCAGGATCAGCGCTTGAATGCCGTCGTACCGACTTAAGTCAAGCTGCCCTCCGAAAACGCTCTCCACTTTGAAAGCCAGAGATTCATCACGGTTACCATTGCTGGGGCAGTTGCCGGCTTGAACGGGATCGAACGCGCCCGCCAAAAGCAGGACAAGGGTGACAAACCCCGAAGCGACAAGTCTCTTTGGCAAGCAAAGCCAGCAGCGGTTAGCCGGGGCACAGCAGCAGGACAGCACTCGGTTCATGGCGGGGAGTTCTGGAGCGGGCCGGCCAAATCTTAACCGATCTTCATCTTTGGCGTTCCAAAATGACCTCTCGGCTTCTCATCCCCATTGGGTTGGTGCCCATAATGGAAGGCAGTTTCTGGTTTGCTGGCCATGACTCACGCCTCTTTGCTGGATGCCCTCAACCCTTCTCAGCGCCAAGCGGTGCAACATTTTTGTGGCCCGTTGCTGGTGGTTGCCGGGGCAGGTTCCGGCAAGACACGCGCCCTCACCCACCGCATTGCCTACCTGGTTCGCCACTATCGGGTGGATCCAGGAGAAATTTTGGCCGTGACCTTCACCAACAAGGCCGCCCGTGAGATGAAAGAGCGCATTGAGCAGCTCTTTGCCGAACAAGAAGCTCAAGAACAATTTGGGATCCCCTTAGAGGAATTGGAGCCGGCCCAGGCAACGCGACTAAAATCTGCTGTTTACCACCGCTGGATTAAGCCTCTTTGGATTGGCACGTTCCACAGCTTATTTGCCCAGATCCTGCGCATAGATATTGAAAAATATCAGGATCCCAAGGGGCGAAAGTGGACTCGCAACTTCTCGATTTTCGATGAATCAGATGCCCAATCCCTGGTGAAGGAGATTGTAACCAAGCAACTGAACTTGGATGAGCGCAAGTTTGACCCAAGGTCGGTACGCTACGCCATTAGCAATGCCAAAAACCAAGGTTGGACTCCTGCCGACCTGGAGCGCAATCAGCCCAACTTCCGTGGCCGTACCATTGCCCAAGTTTACGAAATCTATGAAGACCAACTGGCAGCCAACAATGCTCTGGACTTTGATAACTTGATTTGGATACCAGTGCAGCTTTTTCGACAAAACGAGCAGGTGTTGGCTTACTGGCACCAACGATTTCGACACATTTTGGTGGATGAATACCAAGACACCAACCGCACTCAGTATGAGTTGATTCGTCTGTTGGCCACCAACGGCGAGACCTGCAGATCTCGGTTGGATTGGAGAAACCGATCGATCTTTGTGGTGGGAGATGCCGATCAAAGCATCTATCGGTTTCGCGGGGCAGATTTTACCATTTTGCTGGAGTTTCAAGAGACCTTTGGAGATGGTCTCCCGGATGATGATACCCGCACCATGATCAAGCTGGAGGAGAACTATCGCTCTACAGCTACCATTCTGCAGGCGGCCAACGCCCTCATCGAGAAAAATACAGAGCGCATTGATAAAGTTCTCAGGCCAACCCGTCAGCAAGGAAGTCCGATTTTCCTTCATCAGGCGGATGACGAGATTGCAGAGGCCGAGTTTGTCGTCAATACCATCCGACGATTACACGGCCAAAATGCCAATGCTTTTTCCTGGGGAGATTTTGCCATTCTCTACCGCACCAACGCTCAATCCCGTCCTTTTGAAGAGGTCTTGCTGCGGTGGGGGATCCCTTACACGGTGGTAGGCGGACTGCGATTTTACGATCGCAAAGAAATTAAGGATGTCCTGGCCTATTTGCGGGTTGTGGCCAACCCTGCCGACTCCTTTAGCCTGCTGCGAATTATTAACGTGCCGCGCCGTGGCATCGGCAAATCCACCCTGGACAAGCTGACCGAAGCGGCGGCGGCTCTCAACGTGCCTTTGTGGGCAATTCTCAGCGATGAAACCTCTGTAAGTAGCTTGGCGGGCCGTTCGGCTAAGCCTGTCATTCAGTTTGCTCAGTTGATTCAGCACTGGCATCGACAGGCTTCTCAAACCTCAGCCGCCACCCTTATCGAAGGGCTGCTAAGGGATTCCGGCTATTTGGAGGATCTCAAGGCACAGGGTACAGACGAAGCCGAAGAAAGAGCGGCCAACGTGATGGAACTTTACAATGCCGCCCGCCAATTCGAGGAAGAACAGGAGGATCCCAGCCTTGAGGCTTTTTTGAGCAATGTGTCTTTGGCTTCCGACTTGGACAACCTTCAGGAAGGCGCTGAGAAAGTTTCGCTAATGACGTTGCACTCTTCCAAAGGTTTGGAGTTTCCTGTTGTGTTCTTGGTGGGGGTAGAGCAGGGTCTGTTTCCCAATTTCCGGGCTTTGGAAGATCCCGCTGCCTTGGAAGAAGAACGACGCCTTTGCTATGTGGGCATTACCCGTGCCCGTGAGCAGTTGTATATCAGCCACGCCAGGGAAAGGATGCTCTACGGCAACCGAGAACCGGCCATTCCTTCCGTATTTTTAAGTGAGCTACCTCAAGAGTTGATCGAGTCCGACAGGCGCGGAGCCCCTTCTCGACAGCTTTCCCACGGCAGTGGGCTGCCCCTTGCAACGGCACACAAGGCCAAGCCCAATCCCGGCCAAGGCCGTTCAGAACAGTGGGCGATTGGCGATCGCTTGCAACATCCCCAATTTGGACAAGGCCAGATTACCCATGTGTTCGGCAGCGGTGAACGGGTCACGATTGCGGTGAGGTTTCCCGGTATTGGGCAACAGAAAATCCTGGATCCCCGTATTGCTCCCATTCAAAAGCTCAGCTAAGCGGCTGAACTCGGAAGGAACCCAGTGATGAAGAGAGATAAGGGGAAGTGGTGTAGAAGTCTGTAGCTCATTCGAGATTGCCTTTGCAGGAACCTCTTGTGCTGGTGAAAGGCTCTCTGGAGAATGGGTTGGCAGGGATCCCTTTTATCGTGTAGAACTGTGAAGGTCTGCCAGAGTAAAGCCCCTGAAAGGTTCACGAGTTCACCGTCTGGGTTTGAACCATTTCGCTAGGTGGGCAGTCCAAACCGACAAGTCGTTCTCTTGTGCCTGTGAGCCGGGTTTACTCTCCCCAATGGCAGCTTCCTCACGCCTGCACACTCAGCCTAGTGCTGTTTTTGGGTGTTCCTAGCTCTGTCGTCTATGCCCAGATGTTTTGGGCCCAGCGTCCAGCAGGGATGGGAGCACCGCGTCCTGTCTCGGTAGATGTGACCAGAGCCCAGGTGGGATCCCTGGGGGCCGACTTGCGTTACACCGGCACTACCCAGCCCCTGCGGCAAGCCACGCTGCGAACCCGTACCGAAGGATTGCTCTTGGAGTTATCGGTGGAGGTCGGGGATCCCGTCCAAGAGGGGCAACTGCTGGGCCAACTGGATCCCACGCTGCTGCAGGCTGCTCTTCTCCAGGCCCAGGCCCAACTGGCAGCGCAAGAATCTCAGGTGGCACAGGCACAAGCGCAGCTCAGCAATGCCCGCACCCAAGTGGAGCAGGCCCGTCTGAATCTTCTACAACAGGAAGCCGATGCCGAGCGCCTAGGACGGTTGGCACAGGAGGGAGCTGTTTCTGCCCAGCAGGCGGAGCAAGCTCGTACTGCGGCCCGCACCGCCGCCCAGGCTTTGCGCTCTGCGGAAGACCAGGTTCGCGTCCAAGAACAAGCCGTGATCGCCGCCCAACGCCAGGTGGAAGCGCAGAGATCTTTGGTGGCTCAGGCCCAAGAGCGCCTTTCCTACACACAGTTGCGAGCACCCCTAAGTGGGGTGGTGCTCTCCCGGCAGGCGGATCCGGGCAGCTTTTTGAACTCAGGGGCAGATGTACTGACGGTGGCCGATTTCAGCCAGGTGAGGGTGGAGTTTCCCCTCTCCGAGTTGGAGTTGTCGCGCGTACAGGTGGGCCAAGCCGTTCGGGTGGAATTGGACGCTTTTCCCGGCCAGAGCTTCGCCGGACAAATTGTCCGCATTTCCCCGGCTGCGGATCCCCAGGCCCGTCTGATCCCGGTTGAAGTGGTGATCGCCAATCCCAACGGACGCATTGGCAGTGGGCTGCTGGCGCGGGTGGCATTGACGGGGCCGGCGGCTCAACGGGTGATCGTTCCCGCAACAGCGATTCAGCAGAATGGGCCGGGTTCTGCTACGGTCTTTGTGGTGGAGCGGCAGGGAGAAGTAACGCGGGTGTTGGCCCGCCCGGTGCAATTGGGAGAACAGCGGGATGGACGGGTGGAAATTGTGTTGGGATTGGAGGCTGGCGAACCGTTTGTGGTGCGCAGCTCTGCTCCTCTCCAAGATGGGCAGGAAGTGCAGTTGAGTGTCATCTCCGAACGATTTTGATCTGAATACTCTGGATAGCAAGTTTCTGAATAGCAAGTTTGAATAGCAAGGAAGCCAAACCCATGACCCCAGCCAACAGTGGACTCAGCCTCAGCGGCCTGGCCATCCGCCGCCACATCGGCACCCTGATGCTGGCCTTGGCAGTGATCGTCATGGGCCTCTATTTCCTCACCCGCCTGCCGGTGGACTTGCTGCCCTCGATTGTCTATCCCCGTATTGGCGTGCGGGTGGAGCTGGCGGGAGTAACCCCAGAGGTGGCCGTTGAGGAGATCACCCGCCCTTTGGAAGACTCTCTTTCCACAGTGGAAGGGGTGGAACAGCTCTATTCCACCACCCGCGAAGGGCAGGTTCGGGTGGATCTCTTCTTTGCGCGAGGGGGGACCATCGACCAAGCCCTGAACGACACCACGGCAGCGGTGAACCGGGCCAGAGGGCGGCTGCCGGATGGGGTTTCGGCTCCCACGGTGTTCAAGTTTGACCCCTCCCAGTTGCCTGTTTACGAGTTTGCCCTGAGCGCGCCTGGGCTGACGGGCGTGGAGCTGCGCCGCTTTGCTGAAGCAGAGTTGGCCCGCGAGCTGGGAGTGGTGCCGGGGGTGGCTACGGTGGATGTGGCCGGGGGCACCCTTGAAGAGGTGCAGGTGGATCTGGACTTGGAGCGGCTGCAGGCCCTGGGGCTGGGCCTAGCGGATGTGCTCGGCCAACTGCAAGCCCGCAACCAGGATCTTGCCGGTGGTCGGATCCGCGGCGAGCTGTTGGAGCCTTTGACGCGCACAATGGGCCGGTTCCGCAGCCTAGAAGACATTCAAGCGTTGCGCTTCAACACCCCCAGCGGAGGAACGGTGCACCTGCGCGATTTTGCCACGGTGGCTGTTCGCCCTGCCGCCGAAGGGGTGCGGGTAACCTTGAATGGAAAGCCGGCGGTGCGCCTGAGCATTCAAAAGCAGCCCGATGCCAATACCATCCGCGTGGTGGACGGGATCCGTCGCCGCCTGGAGCAACTGCGGGCCGCTGGCCTCATCCCGCCGGAGGTGACCCTGATCCCCACCGGCGACGAGTCCCGCTTCATCCGCAGCTCGATTCAAAGTGTGGCTCTTGCCGGCGTGAGTGGGGGGGTGCTGGCCGGGCTGGCGGTGCTGCTGTTTTTGGGATCCCTGCGCCAGACCCTGATCGTGGTGGCGGCCATTCCTCTGGCCACCCTGATGGCGGTGTTGCTGATGGGCCTGTTCGGCCTTTCCATCAACATCATCAGCCTGGGGGGCCTGGCCCTGGGGGTGGGGATCGTGGTGGACAACGCCATCGTGATGTTGGAAGCCATCGCTAAAGGAACAGAAGGGATCCCGCGGCAGGATGCCCGTTGGTTTGGGCAGCGGGTGCTCGAGCAGGCGGAGCGCAGCAGCCGCCAGTTGGAATCGGCCCTGGTGGCCTCAACGGCCACCAACTTGGTGTCGGTGTTGCCCTTTTTGCTGGTGGGAGGGTTTGTTTCGCTGATTTTCAACGAGCTGATTTTGACCATCAGCTTTGCTGTGGCCGGATCCCTGGTGGTGGGCCTGACGGTGGTGCCCATGCTCACCTCACGCCTGTTGACGATTCGCCGCAGCAGTGGATTGGGGCAGTGGGGCCCGATCCGCAGCTTTGCGCGGGCGATGCTGGGCGGCACCTACGCCTACCAACGGTTGCTGAGCCGTCTGTTAGAACGACCTGCCTTGCCGATCTTGCTGGCATTTCTTCTCCTGGGCGGAGGGAGCTACTGGATGGCCGGGCAACTGAACCAGGAGCTGCTGCCCCGCATCAGCACCGGGCAGGTGAACCTGTCTGCCAACTTTGCCCCCGGCACCACCCTAGATACCAACCACCGCATTATGCAGGAGGTGGATCGCCTTCTGCTGCAACAGCCTGAGGTGGAGTATGTGTTCACCACCGCAGGCGGATCTGCCTTCGGGGGCAGCACCTTTGAAAACCCCCTGCGGGGCACCAGCACCATCACCCTTAAGCCCGGCACAGCAGTGCGGCCCTTTGTGGATCGGATGAATGAGCTGGTCAGCCAACTCAACCTGGTGGGATCCCGCATCCGCCTGTCTCCGGGCAGTGTACGCGGCCTTTCCGCCCGTAACTCTGCCATCAATGCCGAAGTGGATGTGGTGCTTCAAGGGGAAGGCACCCAGGCGCTTCAAGAGGCCAGCCGCACAGTGTTGCGGGCCTTGGACGAACAGGCCACCCTCTCCACCTTCCGCCCCGAGGCGGATGACAGCCAACCGGAACTCCAGATTTGGCCCGATTGGGAGCGGGCCGCCCCCTTGCGCCTCAGCCTTCAGGACATAGGCCGGGTGGTACAGACGGCAGTGCAGGGATCCGTGCCCGCCCAACTGCAGCAGGGAGACCGCCTCCTGGATGTGCGGGTTCGCCCGGCCACGTCCATCACCCAGCCTTCGCAACTGGAGCGCCTGCCCTTGG
>NZ_JANSIH010000453.1:0-1779 GCF_047462075.1 Synechococcus sp. R55.2 | reverse complement strand
ATCGCTGCATAGTTGAACAGTGATGTTCAGCAGTGTTCAGCGTAAATGTATCAGTCATCGATATTGCTCCGCAACACTGTCGCGACTGCTGGTAAGAGAGCTGGTCATGAGCGTCAGTAGCCCTTCCTTCCGTGAACTGCCCATCTTAGAAAGCGGCGATCGTCTCACCCGCGATGAGTTTGAACGGCGCTATCAAGCCATGCCTCAGCTCAAAAAAGCCGAGCTGATTGAGGGAATTGTTTACGTGGCATCTCCCCTCAGATATCGCCGACATGGCAGACCACACAGCCACATCATGGCCTGGCTGGGAGTTTATGAAGCAGCAACGCCGGGGGTTGAGTCGGCGGGCAATCCAACCGTTCGCCTGGACTTGGACAATGAGCCGCAGCCAGATGCCATATTGCGGATGCACGAATCTTGTGGGGGACAGTCCCGCATTAGCGAGGATGACTACATTGAGGGTGCACCGGAGCTGATTGTGGAGATTGCCGCCAGCACAGCTTCCTACGACCTGCATGATAAGCTGCGGGCCTACCGGCGCAACGGCGTGCGGGAATATCTGGTCTGGCTAACCCAAGAGCAAGCCTTTCGCTGGTATGTCTTCCAGAATGGAGAGTACGTGCTGCAACAGCCCAATGAGTCGGGCGTCTTGTACAGTCGAGTGTTTCCGGGGTTGTGGTTAGCCGTGGACGCGCTGCTGACGGGCAACATGCAGCAGGTGTTGGGTGTGCTGCAAAGGGGAATTGAGTCGGAGGAACACCGAGAGTTTGCAGCGCGGTTGGTAACCCGAGAAGCAGAGGCTGGAGCCTAGGCCATAGGTCTGAGGGACGGGTTTGTGCTCGCAAAGGCCCAGGTTAATGGCTGTGGGCCAACAGGTTGGGCTCGAAGACAGCCATCTCCAACCGAAACGGGATCCCCATGTGGGCCAGCCAGTCCTGCAGCGGATCATCGGCCAGCGCCAGGATCTGTCCTTGGAGGGAAACGTGGGCCGGGCGGTGCCAATTGCCCAGTTGATGAATCACCTGGCCCATCTGGATGGGGTTTTCAGGTTGAATCAAGAGCACCGGTTCGGGTTGGGCTTTGACCCGAATGTGTCGCTGCGCATCCGCATAGAGCAGATCCCCATCGTGAAGATGGGTGCCCCGAGGCAGCATCAACTGGATCTCGGTGCCCCGATCGCTCACCAGCCGTTGCCGGGATCGCTGGCGGTCGTGCCAAGTGAGGGCAACCACTTCCAAGTGGCCGAGGATCCCCTCTGGCGGCTCGTCCAGCAGTTGCGTCACCGTAATGGCCGCGGGATCCTCTCCCGCAGCATGGGCATCTTCGCTCATGTTAGGGACTCCAGATACTGGCTGAGGTCTTCTTGAAGGCGAGAGAACTCCACTTCGGTGGAAAGGCGCAGCACCTTGGTTTTCAGAGTCACCAGCACCTTGGCTGCGTGGGGGCCAGCCCAGATGTTGGGGTTGCAGAACATCTCCAAGCTGAAATCTTCAGTAGGGTAACGAAACTCAACCGGATCCTGAGGCTGCTGCCGGGAGCTGCCCGAGCGAACCTTGAGCCGCTCCAAGAGGATTTGCAGAGCCTTGTGCCATTGTTGTGCCGCCTCAGGCGAAAGGGAGAAACTGGCCGAGCCGGTTGCGAAGTTGAGGGCAAACTGAGGAAAATGGGTAGTCATGGAGGCCCGTACCGTTCGCGAAGCGTCCTTTGGAGGGCAGCATTGGACAACAACAGTATCTTACGTCAGCTCTTGCAAAAGGGCTGTATCTTATACACAACTCC
>NZ_JANSIH010000452.1:0-1788 GCF_047462075.1 Synechococcus sp. R55.2 | reverse complement strand
GGCTGCGGATCCTACCAGACGCCGCACGGCTCGAACGCCATAGCGGGTAGCCCAGAGGATGACTGCGGCGATCAAAAAGCCCGGCAACAGCTCAATGCCTCGCCCCACCATCTCCAGGAGACTGCGGTTGATGGTTTGAAGTAGTTCGTTCATACCCTCATCCTTGCTATGCAATTGGCTACGATGAACACAAATGGACTTTGGCAGACTCTGAACCCGAGGAGACTCTCAATCTGGACTCAAAGAAGCCCTTTGCGAGTTCCTCTTCAGCCAGTATCGGCCACCGGTGCAGGCTTAGGTTCTGCTGCGCTTGCTACCCTGAACGGAGCCACTTTGCCGCAAGATGAGGTTCAGGGCAACGAGGGAAGCGATGGCCAACTACGACTGGATCGTGATCGGTGGCGGGATTACCGGGGCAGCTCTGAGCTATGAGCTGGCCCGCCAGGGGGGATCCGTTCTCCTCGTGGAGAAAGAAGCGGTGCTGAAGGGGGCAACCCGCTACAGCTACGGGGGCTTGGCCCATTGGGCGGGCAAAACGCCGATGCTCAAAGCTTTGGGGGAAGAAGGGATCCAACGCTACCGCACCCTGTCAGAAGAGCTGGAGGCAGATATTCAATTTCGCGAGCTGGATCTGCTCATGCCCATTGCCCCCGGCTGTGATGTGGAGGCTGTCGAGGCGGATCTGGCCGACTGTCGCATCCCACCCCGGCGGATTTCGGTGGAGGCAGCCTGCGAGCTGGAGCCACTGCTGGATCCGGCAGCTCTGGAAGCAGTGCTCTGGGCTCGGCATGGCCACATCAACCCCTTGTTGACGGCGCTGGCCTTTCAAACAGCCTTGCAACGATTGGGGGGATCCCTCTTGATCACAACAGCAACGGCCCTGCGGCGGCAGGAAGCGCGTATCACGGGCGTAGAGGCTGGAGCCAACTGCTATGGAGCAGGCCAGGTGGTGGTGTGTGCCGGCGGCTGGACGCGGGCTTTGTTGCGCCAAGCGGGGATCCGGGTGCCCATCTACTTCACCCATGCCGAATCCCTGGAGCTGGAGCCCTCGGATTTGCAATTGAGAGCGCTGGTGATGAGCGCGCCTGTGCAACGCTTGGAACTGGAGCGGCAAGCCGCCCATCCCGATCGGGATCCCCTCTGGGACGAGCCGGGGCACGAGCTTGGCCCGCCGATTTTGGATGCCGGGATCCTGCAATTTGTGGATGGCAGCATTCGCATGGGCCAGATCAGCCGGGTATTGACAGATCCCCATGCCGAGGTGGATGCAGCCGCCAGCGAAGCCCAGATCCGGGAACAGGCTGGTCGCTACCTGCCCAAGTTGGCCCACCTGCCCGGACGGTGGTATCACTGCTTGGTGGCCTTTAGCGCCGATCACCAGCCTCTGGTCGGATCCCTGCCCGGTTGGGAAGGCTTGCAACTGTTTTCCGGCTTCAGCAACCCCCTGCCCATCGTGCCCGCTTTGGCCCGTCGCTTCGCCCAACAAGCCTATGGACAGGCGGATGAATGGATCCCTGCTCTATCGCCGGGGCGGTTTGCCCAGGTTTGGAGTTGATGCCTTACCTGCTCTCGATGCTCCTCGCCGAGCAAGTGTAAACTACCCGCACCACTCATGCTGACGCAAAGCGCTCGGCGCCGCTAAAGCGAAAGAGTGCGGGCTTTCAGTAGCCCTGAGCCTGTTATGCTCTGCCAGAGAACAAAACAAACCCGTTCGCGAAGCGAGCCGTAGGCTTAACCTCTAGGCTGGTTTACAGCAGCCCCCAAAAGCGCAATCACATTCGCACCATT
>NZ_JANSIH010000451.1:0-1798 GCF_047462075.1 Synechococcus sp. R55.2 | reverse complement strand
CTTGTAAAAGCCGGATTTCCCACTCTTGCCAAGGGCGGCTGGATTGGCAGTGCTGAACTACCAATAGACCCCACAAAGCCTCACCCTGCCGAATCGGGATCACCAAGTTGGCTTGGGCTTGGAAAGACTCCAGCAACTCCCGATAGCAAGGATCCAAATCGGCTATTGCTACTATTGCTACATCCCCCACTGCCTGGACAAAGCCCTCTTGGTACTTGCGATAGCACGGATCCCTTTGGAAATACTCATCCCACACGTAGCGGCCCAGGTGGCTGGGCCAGGGATCCGCTACCGACTCGGCGGCCACAATCCCACCCCCGTTTCCCTGCAGTCGGTAGATCATCACCCGATCTACCTGGAGAAACTCTCGCACTTCCGCAACCGTTGTTTCCAAGAGGGTTTGCAAGTCCAAAGCTTGGCGGATCCGCCGCAATAAGGCCCCCAACAGTCGCTCCCGCTCTGCCTCTTGCCGAAGCACTTCTTGAGCTTCTTTGAGGGGGGTGATGTCCACAACAACACCGCAAACGGCATAGGGATCCCCTTGCTGATCCCGCAGGGCAAATTTGGTGACCCACCTCGATATTTCTCGACCGTTACGAGAAACGACACTCTCACAGCTAATCGGATCAGGGGACTGGATAGCCCTTTGATCTTGCTCTCGAAACTTGAGGGCATCTTCTGGCGGAAAGAGTTCGGCATCGGTTTTGCCGAGGATCTCTTCCTGGTTACACCCTTGCTGCAAATAGGCAGTGTTTACCTGTAAGTAGCGCCCCTCCAAATCTTTGAGAAAGATGGGAAAAGGGATCCCATCCAGAATGGCCCTAAGCCGGGCCTCACTTTCTTGTAGAGCCAGCTCTGCTTCTTTCTGCTCCGTAATATCTTCGGTAATGCCTGCGATGTGAACGACTTCCTGCTGCTCGTTCAAGACAGGGTAACAAGAGGTACGCAACCAGCGCAGCCTGCCATCTGGGTGGAAAATCCGATAGGTAACTGACATTTTGCCTTGGGTGGCAAGAGACAGGGTTTCCATCACTCTTGGCAGATCCTCTGGGTGGATCCTTTCCTTCCACAGATCCGGCTGGCGATAAAGCTCCTCTGGTGTATATCCGAAAATCTGTTCACAACGAGGACTTTTGTAAAGAGCGCGGCTAAAGTCTGCCGACTGTAGGAAGAAAGTCACCGGTACAGCCTCTACAATTTCTCGGAAGCGGGCTTCGCTCTCTCGCAAAGCCAGTTCCACCTGCTTTTGTTGGGTGATATCGCGGGTACTGGAAACGATCCCTTGCACAGAGGGATCCTCCAAAAGATTGGTGCAGAAGCTCTCCAGCCACACCCACTGGCCATCGGCGTGTTGGGCCCGGTAAATAAAGCTGAGTGTCTCGCCAGGTCGAGCCTTGAGTTGCTCAAGAGCATTAGCAACGTTCTGCCGATCCTCGGGGTGAACCCAATCCAAGGGTACGGCCTCTCCCTGATTGGGAGCACGCCCCAAAATTTTCTCAGCAGCCGGAGGATTTAAGGTATGCAGCAGACCTTGGGCATCGATACGACACAAAATGTCGTGGCTGTTGTTGAGGAAGGCGCGAAAACGCTCTTCTTGTTCCCACACCTCCTGTTCCAGCCGCTTTTGTTCGGTGATATCTAGGACAATGCCGATAAGTCCCAAACCTTTAGACTGATCCTGAAGCTTTACGGCCAGGCGATAAGTATAGCGCTCCTGACCTTGAATTACTTCCTTGCCCTCGAGTTGGGAAAACCCTTGCCGCTCTAGATCGGCTAGAACTTGAGAGGTGTACTCCGG
>NZ_JANSIH010000450.1:35733-39227 GCF_047462075.1 Synechococcus sp. R55.2 | reverse complement strand
ATACCCCCCCGCTTTTAGGCAGGGGATTCTTGTTACTGGTTCTGCGACAGCACTTGAAATCATGGCCTGGGAACTTCAAGGCCTACGCGGCAGCCTGCCGGCGGGGGGAAGTCCAACCGGGCAAAATGTTCGTTTTCGAGACCGGAAACCTGACCAATCCGCGCTACATCATCAATTTCCCCACAAAACGCCACTGGCGGGGGAAGTCGCGGATCGAGGATATAGAAGCTGGGCTGAAGTCCCTTGCCGAGGAGATCAGGCATCTTGGTCTGCGCTCAGTCGCTTTGCCACCCCTAGGCTGCGGCCTCGGGGGTCTTCATTGGCCCGATGTGCGCTCCCGCATCGAGCAGGCGCTAGCAGAACTTCCCGACGTCCACATCCTTGTCTTTGAGCCCACCGGGCCTCAGCCTTTACCGAAGAGCATGCGCCGCGGCCAGATCCCTTCCTTGACGCCGGGAAGAGCGGTGCTGGTGGGCCTTATGGAGCGCTATGTAAACGGTCTACTTGTTCCGTTTGTCTCTTTGCTTGAGCTGCACAAGCTGATGTACTTCCTGCAGGAAGCCGGGGAGCCGCTTCGCCTGCGATTTACAAAGGGCGTTCATGGACCCTACGCCGAGAACCTGCGGCATGTTCTTAAGGAAATCGAGGGTTACTACATCTCTGGGTACGGATCGGGGAGTGACCGACCAGACAAGAAGCTGGAGCTGGTGCCTGGCGCCATCGAGGAGGCCCACAGCTATCTCGCCGATCAGCCAGAGACGAGAGAACGCTTTGAGCGTGTCAGTGACCTCGTGGAGGGCTTTGAGTCGCCGTACGGTTTAGAACTGCTCGCTACTGCTCACTGGATTTTGACTCGGGAGCACCCTGCCACGGCGGAGGCGCTGGTGGAGGGTTTCCACGCCTGGGCAGAAAGGAAACGGCAATTCAGCAAGAAACAAATCCTGCTTGCCGCTCAAGTTTTGGCAGAGAAGGGGTGGGTCGAGGCGCTTCCAGGGCAGCAGTTCACAGCCAATTGAAGCCCGTTTGAGATATTGCCCCGGAGTGCTGCACAGACTTTGCTCCTAGCCTTTGTGCCGAAGGCAGAGGATAACTGGGGATCATAGCACTGCCGTTGGAGATGAGGTTGGCGATTTGCAATAGCCATACTTATTCATAAATCCAGCTTTGGGCAACCGGTGTCCAGCTCACCAATTCCGACTCATCGAACCAAAGGGCGATCTCCCGCTGCGCGGTTTCAACTCCATCGGAGCCGTGAATGAGGTTGCGGCCAATGTCGATGCCAAAATCGCCGCGAATGGTGCCCGGTTCTGCCTCCAGGGGGTTGGTCTTGCCGATGAGCTTACGGGCGGCAGCAATCACCCCTTTGCCCTGCCAGACCATAGCCACCACCGGCCCCGAGGTAATGAACTTCACCAAACTGTGGAAGAAGGGGCGCTCCTTGTGTTCGGCGTAATGGGCTTCCGCCAGCTCTTGGCTCACTTGCACCAGCTTCAAGCCCACCAATTGGTAGCCCCGGCTCTCCAGGCGCTGGATGATGGTGCCCACCAGCCCCCGCTGCACGCCGTCTGGCTTGATGGCAATAAAGGTGCGCTCCATGGGATCTCCCCTCGTTTTACAGATCTTCACCGCTATCCTTGTACCGGATCGGGGATCCCGAGCGCAAGGGAGCAAAATTAGCGCTTTTTACGCGCCCACCACTGCCAAGGTCAGGAAGGCAGCCCCCACCACTGTAATCGCCCAGCCGGCCCAGCGAGTTAAGCCAGGGATCCGCAACCCCCAGCGTTCTGCTGCCCAAAGGGCCAGGAGAGCTACCCCATACTGGACGGTGCTCAACCCCAGTAGATATCCCACCCAAGGCATGGGTTGGGCGCCGATAATGGTTTCGGCGTAGGCATAGCCATGGAATAGCCCCGCCAGGGATCCCCCCATTAGCAAGAGCCAACTTGGGATCTGCCGCGGTTGCACCAGCAGCAAGCCGAAGAGAACCACGGAAGAGGCAATGGCCAGCTCCGTCAGTCCCAGGGGATCCCAGCCGGCCAGGTGGATCCCAGTGCCCACCAGACCCGCCAACACAAAGCCCAGCGGGATCCCGTAGCGCCAGGGCTGCCCCGCCGCCACAAGACCGATGGCCACGACGAAGGCCAGGTGATCCAAGCCAATGACAGGGTGAGCCAGCCCGGAGAGAAATCCCTCCCAGGCCGTTGCAGGCAGTTTCCCTCCCAGGGCGTGGTGGGCAAAAGCCGGCGAAAAAAACCCCGTAACTGCCAGTGCACCCCCAGCAGCGGCAAAGCTGGGGATCCCTTCCTTCCGCCACCGCCCAAGCGGCGATGGGACTTGCTGCCAAAGCCAAGACATGCTTTCAGACCTCCCTGAGTTGCCCTCAGTAGCCACCCCGATCTCCCAGTCTACGGGCGCTCTCTGTACCCTTGCAGATTCTCCGGCTCAAATTGGCGCAAAATCCGCGTGGCTTCGCGGAGGCGGGTTTCGTTCTCTTCTTCCACAATGAGCACGTACTTGCCCGCAGCGAGGCGGTTGCGGTAAGCCAAGGCATCGCCGGAGCCACCAGACAAGCCCACCCCGCCCCCGACAAAAAAGCTGCCCATGGCCGCTGCGGCTCCACCCAACACTCCACCGATGAGGTGGTTGCCCAGGGATCCCGCCCAGGCGAAGGTATCCAAGCCACTCAAGACGCTGAACCCCACCCCAGCCAAAAAGCCAAAGGGCACCAACCAAATGGCCAAACGCTGCATCTGACGGCGGGCGGCTCGGGCCGGATCGATCAGCCCAAACTCATCGGCGGTTTTGTAGCCTCGCCCCAGTAGGTGCAATCGCTCTAGCGGGAAGCCCGCTCGCTCCAGGGCGCTGTAGGCCGCCTCAGCGGCCATACGATCCGGCAGTACCGCGATCAAATAGCTCATGGATGCGGAGAGCCAATCAGTTCCGTACTTCATTGTCTGCCAAGTTTGGGCGAGGATCCCGGTGACCGAGAAAGCTGGGTTGCAAGCCCCGCCCTTAAAGCCTACGGCCCGCTGTCGCGACAGGGCAGCTTTGTGTTATGGTGCGGAGCGAACTCTGCCAACTTGAATATGGCGCAGTGTCAGAAGAGTGAAGTATCTGGGAGTTTATCCCGGTAGTTGGGGTTATGGCATCCCCCACTAATCGCAAGGGTGGTGTAGCCCAGAAAGTAGGAGTCATCCTGCAGCCTGGGAAGGAATCCTTGCCCTTTAGGGCAGGGAGTGATGTCGAGAAGTCTTGCCAAGCCGAGCCAAAATCCGTCAGCCTCTACCAGCGTTTTTACGAAGTGGTGCGGCGGATCCCCCCCGGTCGGGTGGCCACCTATGGCCAAGTTGCACGGGCCGCCGGCTATCCTGGCTATGCCCGGCAGGTGGGCTATGCTTTGTTTCGCCTGCAAGGCCAAAATACCGATATCCCCTGGCAACGGGTGATCAACGCCCAGGGCTGCATTTCCTACTCCCCTTTTCGCCTGGGCTACG
>NZ_JANSIH010000450.1:0-35633 GCF_047462075.1 Synechococcus sp. R55.2 | reverse complement strand
CGGGTGATCAACGCCCAGGGCTGCATTTCCTACTCCCCTTTTCGCCTGGGCTACGACGACCTGCAGAAAGCGCTGCTGCAAGCCGAAGGGATCCACTTCGACGCCGAGGGCCAGGTGGACTTGCAACAATTTGGCTGGGATCCAGGGGAAGTTTAACCTAGGCTTGACCTAACCTTAAACAGGTCATAGCGAAACCCCAATCCCAGCCTTGGTAACGTGAACGCGGATGCGTCCTCTCTTGTGGATGGAGTGAAGGAATTGTCATGAAACCAGCTTGCCGTGCTCGAGGGTCTGCCCCTGCCAAGAGATGGCTCCCGGATTGGCTGAACCCTCTGGCCAGGTCCCTGTGGGTCGGGTTGTGGTGTTTGGTGCTGAGCCTGGCCAGCGCCTGCGGTAGCAGCAGCTCGGTTCCCCCAACCGGCGGAGGGGCAGGGTTTATCGCCTCGGATCCCAATGTGGCCCTCTCGACTCAGCCGCCCGCTTTTACCCTACAAATCCTACACGCCAGCGACTTGGAAGCCTCGATAGCTGCCGTACAAGATGCGCCGCGCTTCTCGGCGGTGGTGAATGCTCTGCGCCCCCAATTTCCCAACACGGTGGTGCTCTCCAGTGGGGACAACTATATCCCCAGCCCCTTCTACAATGCCAGCACGGATCGGTCTCTGCAAGGCCGTTACAACCTCACCCCTGGCAAAGCCGATATCGAGATCATCAACGCCATTGGCTTTGAGGCGGCTGCCTTCGGCAACCACGAGTTCGACCAAGGCACGCGCCAGATTCGCGATCTAATTCGGCCCGACACGGGCCGCGGCTACGCTGGGGCTCGTTTTCCCTATCTGAGCGCCAACCTCAGCTTCAGCGGCACCGGGGAATTGGCCAGCGCTGACTTTGCCGCCGATGGCCAAGAGGCCAGCTCCATTCGAGGCAGAATTGCCAAGACAGCAGTGATTACCGTAGGAGGGCAGCGAATTGGCTTGGTGGGAGCCACCACCACTCGCTTGGCTGCCATTTCCAGCCCCGGCCCAGAGGTGAGGGTGGAAGGCAGAGTGGACGACACCGACCAGGTAAGTGCTGCCCTGATCCAGGGCTTTGTCGATCAACTCACTGCCCAAGGCATCAACAAAATTATCCTCCTGGCCCACCTGCAGCAGTTGCAAAACGAGGTGAGCCTAGCCAGCCAATTGCGAAATGTGGACATCATCATTGCCGGGGGATCCCACCGGGTGATTGCCAAGCCCACCGACCGCCTGCGCACCGATTTGCCGGATACCCGCACGGGTGACTACCCCATCTTGCGCTCCTCTGCCAGTGGTCAACCGGTGGCGGTGGTCAACACCGGCTCCAACTATCGCTACGTGGGCCGCCTGGTGGTCAGCTTCGACGCCAACGGGGTTATTGCCCGCATTGACCCGGTGAGCGGTGCCTATGCCACCGACGACCAAGGGGTAGCAGCTGTCAGGGGCACCCCCAATCCTGACGTGGTTCGGGTGGCCAATGAGATCGGCAACATCATCCGCACCAAGGATGGCCGCACCTTCGGCTCCACCACCCAATTTCTCAACGGCCTGCGGGCAGAGGTGCGCACTGAGGAAACCAACCTGGGCAACCTCACTGCCGATGCCAACCTGGCCTACGCCAGAACGGTTGATCCTTCTACGGTCATCTCCCTGAAAAATGGTGGCGGCATTCGCGCTCCCATCGGAGCTACCACAGGGGGTGGCGGCGGCGAGCCGGTGCGGCGGATCCCACCGGTTGCTAACCCTGAGGCCGGCAAGCAGTCCGGTCAAATCTCTCAGCTGGACATCGAAACGGCCCTTGCTTTTAACAACGGCCTCTCTCTGTTGACCGTCACCGCTGAGGAACTGAAGCAGATAGTGGAACACGGGGTGGCGCAAACCCAGCCGGGAGCTACGCCGGGCCGTTTCCCGCAAATTGGCGGCTTTGCCTTTAGCTTTGATCCCTCGCGGCCACCGGGATCCCGCGTCCTCTCCTTGCGGGTGGATACGCCCACAGGTCGGGATGTGGTGGTGCGCAACGGCCAAGTGCAAGGGGATCCCAGACGCACCTTCCGCCTGGTGACCCTGGACTTCTTGGCCAACGGTGGGGATGACTATCCCTTCCCTCGCCTGTCCAACCCCAACCGGGTGAACTTGGCCCCCAGTTCCGGCATCACCTTCGATACCCCCGGCAGCGAACAAGATGCCTTGGCTCGGTATTTGCGGCAGATCGGCGTGTTCACCCAAGCAGACACCCCGCCTGCCCAGGATACCCGCATCCAGAATCTGTCGGCCCGCCCCGATACGGTGCTGCAAGGGCTGTAGATTGGGTTAATGGACTGAGGCGGATGGATCCGGAGGAGTAGGGATTCCGATGCCAGACTCACTTCTTGCAAAAGGGGAGAGTGGCTTGGGTTAATTCCCTCAGCAACGCCATAGAAAATGTCTTGAGCTTTTTAGGAAAGACTACAGGAAGGGATCCCTGGCCAGTGTCAAGGATCCCTTTTCTTTTTCCTACTCCTATCCCTGCTGGTGTTACTTGGCAACGTTTACCGGGGTGCCCAGGCGGGCTGTAAACCTTGCGGGCATTGCCCACAATAGGTGGATTTGTATACGGATTGAATTGCTTCCTCAAGGAGGAATCATTACCATCAAGGGTGACGTTCGCTCCTTTTGCTGTTCATGACTCTGGAGACGTTTTTTACCCAGCTCAACGCCAATGGCTTAGCCATTGCGCTTTTGCTCTTTGCCACCCCTTGGGTGGTTTGGGTTCTCTGCGACTGGATCCCAGGCCAATGGGAGGAGCCTTTTTTGCTCAGCTTAAGTATCGGCTTGGGAGCGGTAACTCTTGTCCTCTGGGCGGGCTACTTGGCCTATGCCACCAACACCGCCGGCTGGCAGGCGGTGGTGAAGCAGGCGGATATGTTCTTGCTGCTGGTGCCTCCCTGGACTTTTCTTAGCTCCATCTGGGTGGCACGCCAGCGCATGCCTCTCTCGCGGGTGCCGGCTTTTCGCACCTTGCAAGGGATCGGCATTTTGGCGGCAGTCTATCTTATTTTTTCTTGGCTCAGTCGCCGGGTTTATCTTGTCTTTTTTTCCTACATGCCCTTTTCGGCTTTCTTGTGGATCCTGGCAGGGCTGTTGGGGGTGGCGTACATCGGCTATCGCATCATCTTCGGGGATCCGCCCAAGTACCCGCCTGAAACCTGAGGGGACGGACAGCAGGGACTAAAATCAAGGGAGACCTTTTGCAACTTGGCAATGGTGACCGTCCCTCTGACTTCAGCCCTGAATATCGACTATCGTCCTCTGCAGGAGCTGTTATCGGCGGGAGCCTGGCTGGAGGCGGATCGGCTGAGCCTACAACTGCTATGTCGGGCGGCAGGAGAGGGGGCGGCGCGGCGAGGCTGGCTGTATTTTTCCGAGGTGAGCCGGATCCCGGTCGAGGATCTGCGCACGATCGATCGCCTGTGGCGGGCGGCCTCCGGGGATCGCTTTGGCTACTCGGTGCAGCGGCAACTGTGGCTGGGGGTGAACCGCAACTGGGAGCGCCTCTGGCCGCTCATTGGCTGGAAGCAGGGCTACCACTGGACTCGCTACCCTGACGAGTTCATCTGGGATCTCTCCGCCCCCAAGGGCCACCTGCCCCTTTCCAACCAACTGCGGGGGGTGCGGGTTCTGGAGGAGTTGCTCACCCACAAGGCTTGGGAAGAAGTGTCTGGCTGAGCATCCCTGGTTACTGGCTGAATCATAATTGGACTAGACTGTGGCCGAGCAACTGCAACTAACCCAATTTCCCAACTTGCCCATCGACCTGGCCCAGGCCTGTGAGCAGGCCATCCAGGCTACACGGCTGGCTATGCAAGCAGGATATCGCCGCCTGCTCATCGAGATCCTGGCCCCCGACATCAAGCCAGAAGTATTGTCCCGCCCGTTCTTGGAGCTGCTGCAACCGCCTGCTTTGGTGCTATTCAGCGATGCCGGCGGAGCAGCCCTGGCCCAGCGGGAATGGGGATCCCTGCCAGAAGGGATTGAATTACAGAGCTTGACTTCCCGGACTCAACCTACCCCAGAACAGAGCCTCCTGCTGGTGATGCCAGCGGTTTACAGCTTGGATCAGGTGGAGCGGGTTTGCCAAGCGGTCAGCGGTGGGGATCCCTCTGGACTGACTTCCAAAGGACGGGATCCCAAACCCGTCGTTCTCCTCAACCCCCAATTGCAGGATGCCGCCACCGTGGGTGTGGGTCTGGCCGGTCGCCGTCTGCGCCAGCGGTTTCTGAGCACCTTCGAGACCAGCTACTACCTGCGCTCATTGGTGGAGGGAGCCCTGTTTCGCGCCTATCCGGATCCCTGGAGCGTGTGGCAGCAGGAAGAGCCCGGCCTCTACAGCGTCTTGAAGACTTTTATTGCCCAGCCCACCGGCGAGGAAGTGGCCGAACTGTTCAGGGCCAGCAAGGGAAAGGATCCCTGGTGGAGCTGGCGGCGCTGGCTGGGATCCCTGTGAGGGTCAGGATCTCATGGGGAGAGAGGCCAGGGGTGAGGGTTAGTACTATCTCAAACTCTTTTAATAAAGACTATAGAGCTCCCCGCCTCATCTCTATTTCGGTGATATGATCACACCACGCTAGGAGTGTCTGGGGATTATCCCCAGGCTGAGATTACATCCTCAGAACCTGATCTGGTTCATACCAGCGTAGGAAAGCGAGCACTGGAGTTGACAACATGCGCAGCGAATGGGTTGCCCGTCGTCGTGGGCAAGCAAATGTAACGCAAATGCACTTTGCCCGTCAAGGCCTGATTACCGAAGAGATGGAGTACGTGGCCCGGCGGGAAAACCTGCCGGCGGAACTGATCCGCTCGGAAGTGGCCCGGGGTCGCATGATCATCCCTGCCAACATCAATCACACCAACCTCGAGCCGATGTGCATTGGGATCGCTTCCCGGTGCAAAGTCAATGCCAACATTGGCGCTTCCCCTACTTCTTCCGGCTTGGCCGAAGAGCTGGAAAAGCTGAAATTGGCCATCAAATACGGCGCCGATACCGTTATGGATCTGTCCACCGGCGGGGGCGATTTGGATGAAATTCGCACAGCCATTATCCAAGCTTCTCCAGTGCCCATTGGCACGGTGCCCATCTACCAGGCCCTAGAAAGCGTGCATGGCAATGTCGAAAAACTCTCGGCAGAAGATATCTTGCATATTATCGAAAAGCAGGCCCAGCAAGGGGTGGACTACATGACCATCCATGCCGGGATCCTGATCGAATATCTGCCGTTGGTGCGCCATCGCCTGACGGGAATTGTTTCCCGTGGAGGTGGGATCCTAGCCCGCTGGATGTTGGCCCACCACAAACAAAATCCTCTCTATACCCACTTCCGCGATATTATTGAGATTTTCAAGAAATACGATGTTTCTTTCAGTTTGGGAGATTCTTTGCGACCGGGATGCTTGCACGATGCTTCTGATGAAGCACAACTGGCGGAGTTGAAAACCCTGGGCCAGTTGACCCGCATGGCTTGGGAGCACGATGTGCAGGTCATGGTGGAAGGGCCCGGCCACGTGCCGATGGATCAAATTGAATTCAACGTGCGCAAGCAAATGGAAGAGTGCGATGAGGCTCCCTTCTATGTTTTGGGACCTCTGGTAACCGATATTGCGGCAGGCTATGACCACATCAGCTCCGCCATTGGGGCGGCCTTGGCTGGCTGGTATGGTGCGGCAATGCTCTGCTACGTCACCCCCAAGGAACACTTGGGTTTGCCCAATGCTGAGGACGTGCGCAACGGCCTCATTGCCTACAAAATTGCCGCCCATGCTGCCGATATTGCCCGTCATCGCCCCGGTGCCAGGGATCGGGATGATGAGATGTCGAGGGCCCGCTATAACTTCGACTGGAACCGGCAGTTTGAATTGTCTTTGGATCCAGAACGCGCCAGAGAATATCACGACGAAACCTTGCCGGCAGATATCTACAAAACGGCAGAGTTTTGCTCTATGTGTGGGCCAAAGTTTTGCCCTATGCAAACCAAGATGGATGCAGAGGCTTTGAGCGAGCTGGAGCGGTTCTTGGCCGCGCAGCCAACAGGATAAGTCTTGGTTCATCCCCAATCCAATGGGTTGAAACCATCTTCTGTCCTGCCTATGGACTGGGTTGGGATCCCAGCCTCAAGCTGTCAAAAAGTTGGGTCTAAAGTTCTGTCCTACCGCAGGGATCCCTACCCTTCGGGGTGGGGAGTGTGTCAAGCTGATCTGGAGGAGAACCGTTGCAGTTGGCTCACTTGAGCACAGAGGATGACATGGCACTTAGACAACTCGGGCATGTCGCCATCCGGGTAGAAGACATCCCCAAGGCGGTGGAGTTCTACCAAAAGCTGGGCATGGTCAACGTCTGGCAGGATCCCGACTGGGCCTACATGAAGGCGGGAGAGGATGGGCTGGCACTGCTGGGGCCGGGCTATCGCGCAGCAGGGCCCCACTTTGGCTTTGTCTTCGACAGCATAGAGGAGCTCCAGCAAGAACACCAACGCCTGAAATCCCAAGGGATCCCGGTAGGGGCCATTCACACCCACAGGGATGGCACGGCCTCTTTCTACGGCAAGGATCCCGACGGCAACCTGTTTGAGTTTTTGTATGAGCCTGCGGGGACTTTCGACAGGGCTAGGTCAGCTCAAGCAACAGCTTGACCGATAGAGCTCCAAATACCCTTAATTCGCCCAGCCTAGACGACAAAAGACGAAGGGATCCCCTCCTACACAGGGGATCCCCCCTTTTGACCAGCATTTACCCGACTTGAGCCAGTGGGAGTTGCCCGGTCAGTCGCCAGATCTGCTGGAGGTTTGCACGTACAAAATCACCAGGAAGATGGCGGGCACCAGAACGACTAAGAGAGTGGCCAAGATGCCCAGGTAGTTCGTCTCCATAACTCCAAATGCCACAAGCCCAACTGGCAGTCAGCATACCACTCTTGAGTACGACTTGCCCAAAGGGAAAACAGGCGGGCCAAGGCTAGGGCTTTGTTTTGACGGAAACATCCCCCAGCACTTTGGTCTGGCAGGCAAGGCGGTAGCTATCGGGCTTGCGCTTGAGCTTGCGGTTTTCTGCCTCGGTGCGAGGGGAGAGATGCTCGGATCCCTCGACAATCTCCACCACACAGGTGCCACATTGGCCGTTGCCGCCGCAGTTGAGCAGCTTGGCCATCATTTTGTAGAGATCGATCTGGTTTTCCAGAGCCTTCAAGCGCAAGTTAGCGCCTTCAGCGACGAAGATCTCTCGGTTCTCGTTGACGAAGCGAATCGTTGCCATACCCCTGCCAGAAACCACGACACTTTTCAGCCTGAGCCAGGAGAGCGCTCACAGTTGCTAAGTATTGTAACATTTTAAGTCATATTTTTAATCTCCGGCGAGAGATCTGGGAAGATGATGCCTAAAGTGAGACGGCATCCTGCCTGAAGCCACTCAGGTCGGTAGCGTTTCGTTATACTGTTTGATGCCCGTGATGGAAATTCTGAGAGCGATATCCTCTTGGGTGCGCTCAGGGGTTCAAGCGGGTGCGGTACCCCCCGACTCTGAAGAAACTGCTCGGGTCAGGATCCTAGGTAAGATGTCGGCTTAATTGTTTGACTGGATATCGCGTAAGTGTTGGAGAACGTGGAGGACCGAGCTTTATGGGACTACCGTGGTATCGGGTCCATACGGTTGTACTGAATGACCCAGGTCGCCTAATCGCGGTTCACCTGATGCATACTGCTCTGGTAGCAGGTTGGGCCGGATCAATGGCGCTTTATGAGACGGCCATTTTCGATCCATCGGATCCTGTCCTAAATCCGATGTGGCGTCAGGGCATGTTTGTCATGCCATTTATGGTTCGCCTGGGGGTGGTCAACTCCTGGGGCGGTTGGAATATCTACGGCGAGAGCGTTGCCAATGCGGGCTTCTGGACGTTTGAAGGGGTAGCCACTGCCCATATCGTTTTGTCCGGCTTGCTCTTCTTGGCGGCCTGCTGGCACTGGGTGTACTGGGATCTGGAGCTGTTCCGGGATCCCCGCACCGGCGAGCCGGCTTTGGATCTGCCGAAAATATTTGGGATCCACCTGCTGTTGGCCGGGATCCTCTGCTTTGGGTTTGGCGCCTTTCACCTGACGGGGGTGTTTGGCCCGGGGATGTGGGTGAGCGATCCCTATGCGACGACGGGACACGTCCAGCCGGTAGCACCGGAATGGGGGCCAGCCGGTTTTAACCCCTACAACGCCGGAGGGGTGGTGGCCCACCACATTGCTGCAGGCATCGTGGGCATCATTGCAGGTCTATTTCACATCACGGTACGCCCACCCCAGCGCCTCTATCGCGCTCTGCGAATGGGGAACATCGAGACGGTGCTTTCCAGCTCGATTGCGGCGGTGTTTTTTGCCGGTTTTGTGGTGGCCGGAACCATGTGGTACGGCAGCGCCACTACCCCTGTGGAGCTGTTTGGTCCCACCCGCTACCAATGGGATTCTGGCTATTTCAACCAGGAGATTAACCGCCGGGTAAATGCGGCTATGGAAGCCGGGATGACCCGCAGCGAGGCCTACAACTCCCTGCCCAAATCTTTGCTCTTCTACGACTACGTGGGCAACAGCCCGGCCAAGGGGGGTCTGTTCCGAGCTGGCCCCATGAACAAAGGGGATGGCATTGCCATCGAGTGGCTGGGCTACCCGGTGTTCCGTGACCGCGAAGGGCGGGAGCTGACGGTGCAGCGGATGCCCAACTTCTTCGAGACCTTCCCGGTTATCCTGCGGGATGCCGATGGGGTGGTGCGGGCAGACATTCCCTTCCGTCGGGCAGAGTCTCGCTATAGCTTTGAGCAGGTGGGCGTGACGGTGGAGTTTTACGGCGGCAAGCTGGACGGTCAGGTGTTTACCGACCCGGCAACCGTCAAGAAATATGCCCGCCAGGCCCAGTTGGGTCAGTTGTTTGAGTTCGACCGAGAAACCCCCAAGGCGGACGGCACCTTCCACACCAGCCCCCGCGGTTGGTTTACCTTTGCTCACGCGGTCTTTGCCCTGCTGTTCTTCTTTGGCCACATCTGGCACGGCGCTCGCACTCTCTTCCGCGATGTGTTCGCCGGTATTGACCCCAATATGAGCGAGGAAATGGTGGAGTTCGGCGTCTTCCAGAAAGTAGGGGATCCCACCACTCGCAAGGTTCAGGAAGCCTAGAGCCCTTTTCGGCGATGCCGTCGGCACTCTGCTTCACTTTGGAGATGGGGTGCTGGCGGCTCCGAGTTAATCTGGAATCAAGCCCCCTTAGAAATGGAGGTTTTGTATGGAAGCCATCACCTACACCTTTATCCTGTTTTTGACGTTGGGCCTTCTGTTTTTCGCGGTCGCCTTTCGGGAAACTCCGAGAATTACCAAGAAGTAACCCAGGGTAGTGGCTGCCGTTCCTGCTGTGCCGGGCTCAAGCAAGGCAGAGGGAAGGTCAGTCTCTTTTGAGATTTGTGGTTTAGGCTTAGTTCTGGATGGGGCCGGAGCTCTCTCCGGCTTTCCTATTTGCGGTTGGGTAGCGGCAACTCGGAATGGAGTGATTCCAAAATAAGATTCCAAAATAAATAGTCAAGTAGCGGCAACCTGAGGATCCTTCCTTTTGGGAGAGGAGGGGGGAGTTCTCAGAGCTACTGAGACCCTTTTCGGTACTCTTCAGTACTCTGTAGGAGAACGCTTGTCCTACTGCTCAAATTGAACTCGCTAAGGATGCCTTAGGATGGCTTTTGGGATCCCAGAGACAGCTTAGCTTGGGTTCAGATTCAAGATTGGGTTAACGATGGCAACAGTGCTGCTGGTGGAAGATGATCCGATCAACGCCCGTGTTTTTGAGAAGGTGTTGCGACGGCGGGGAGGTTTTGAGGTCTTTCACAGCCAGGATGTGGAGCAGATTTTGAAGCTGGCCCAGGGGCACGAGGTGGATGTCATTTTGTTGGATGTTTCCCTGTCCCAGAGCACCTTTCGCGGCGAGGCGGTGGACGGGATCCGCATTGCCCAACTGTTGAAGGCGGATCCGAAAAGCAGCTCCATCCCCATCATTTTGGTGACGGCCCATGCGATGCGCGGCGACCGCGAGGCATTTTTGGCCCAGAGCGGGGCAGATGGCTACATTGCCAAGCCGGTGGTGGATCATGAGGAGATGGTGAATCAAGTTCGCCAGGTGTTGTCTCGAGGGCCGGGGCAGGGGTGAGTTCTCCTGGAGAAGAGTTAGGCGGCGAAGCTGCGCAAAATCGACTGCCAAAAGGGGATCCCATCTTGCCCTGGCAAATCGGGATCTGCTGCCCGCTCAGGGTGGGGCATTAAACCCAGAATCCGACCGCTGGGATCGCAAATGCCGGCGATGTTGTCCACAGAGCCGTTGGGCGCAACCGGAGCATAGCGAAAGACGATCTGCCCTCGATCCTGCAACTGCTTGAGGGTATCCGGATCACAGGTGTAGCGGCCTTCCCCATGGGCGATGGGCAGGGTTAAGGTGGATCCCTGGGGATACGCGCTTGTCCAGGGGAGATCCTGCCGTTCTACACGGATCCCCACTCGGTCGCAGATAAAGTGCAGGTTGGCATTGCGCACCAGTGCCCCCCGCAGCAGTCCTGCCTCTGTCAAGATCTGAAAGCCATTGCAAATGCCCAGCACATAGCCCCCTCGCGCCGCGTGCTCCTTCAGGGATCCCATCACCGGGGCAAAGCGAGCAATAGCCCCGCACCGCAAATAATCCCCATAGCTGAAGCCCCCCGGCAGCACCACCACATCCAGCCCCGACAAATCCGTCTCCCGGTGCCAGATCAGCCGCGTTGGGCAGCCCAAGAGGCCGCGGGTTACCCAGGCTACATCTCGGTCGCAGTTGGAACCCGGAAAAACAACAATGCCAAACCTCACGCCGGCCATTGGGATCCCTTGACGAGAGAAAAGAAGAGGGTGTGGTTGTAGCTATCCTAGAGAGCTTGAGACATTTTCCCAGTTTCTCTCCCCTAAGAAAAAACTGCGCTCCGTGAAATGGACAATTTCACAGTTGTTTGGAACGCCTCAAGTCAACCTCAAATCACCTGAACCCATCAAATCAGCCACCGATGGGATCCACTTGGATTTGATAAGTCTCAATCACCGGGTTGGCCAGCAGTTGATGGCACAGCTCATCCACCTGGCGGCGGGCGGTCTCGGCGTCGAGGGCCTCTAGCTGCAGTTGGATGTGCTTGCCAATGCGCACCTGTCGCACCTGGGTATGCCCCAACTGATGCAGGCTGGACTGGACGGCGGCCCCGACGGGATCGAGAACAGAGGGGCGCAGGTGAATCTGGATCTGAGCCTGGAACTGCATAGAATAAAGGCTGGATCTGTTACCAGTGTACCAGTCGAATCATCACAGCTTTGGGTTCAGCCATGGATGCGTCGCGCGTGGTGGCCATTGCCCACAACGTTTTCCGGGAAACGATTCGGGATCGGATTCTCTACCTGGTGATGGTATTTGCGGTGGCCATGCTGGGAGCCACTGTTTTGATCCCGCAGGTGGCCAACCAGGCCCACAACAAAATCATTGCCGACCTGGGGTTGGCAGCCATTCACTTCTTCGGCCTGATCGTGGCCATTTTCGTGGGCACAGGGCTGGTGAACAAAGAGATTGAAAAACGCACGGTGTATGTGCTGATCGCCAAACCCATGAGCCGGGCAGAGTTCATTGTCGGCAAGCATCTGGGCCTATCGGCGCTGCTGTCGGTGCTGGTGCTGCTGATGACGGTTGTGTTTCTGCTCAGCCTGCTGCTGGTGCAGGCCCCGATTTCCCTCTTGGCCATTCTCTGGGCGACGGTCTTCACTTTCTTGGAGCTGGTGCTGATCGTTGCCGCAGCCCTACTGTTCGGGGTTTTCACTTCCTCGATTCTGGCCACCCTCTACACCATTGCCCTGTTCCTGATGGGCCATGCCAGCCGCGCCCTGCTGCAACTGAGCAAGCTGGTGGAAGAGGCCGGATTGAGCAAAGTGTTTGAGGTGATTTATTTGATCCTGCCGGATCTGGAGCGCCTCAATCTGAGAGATGCTGCGGTTTACGGCCAAGTTCCGCCCCCAGCAGAACTTCTCGGAGATGCACTGTACGGCTTGGTTTACACCCTTTTGCTGCTGATTCTGGCAGTGTTGGTGTTCGCCCGGCGTGAGTTCTGACGTTTTCGATCCTTACCCCTTGCTCCATGCGTTTTTTCCACTTCCATACGCCTGAACAGGTGCCTTCATCCGGGATCCCAGAATGTGCAGTGGCCATTGATGTGCTGCGGGCCACCACCACCATTGCCACAGCGCTGGCAGCAGGAGCAGAAGCGGTACAGGTGTTTGCCCACCTGCAGCAGCTCCAAGAGGTGAGCCAAAACTGGCCAGCTTCCAAGCGGCTTTTGGCCGGGGAACGGGGGGGCAAAGCGGTGGCGGGATTCGACCTGGGCAATTCCCCTCTCGACTACACCCCCGACCGCGTTCGGGACAAGCGCGTCTTCCTGAGCACCACCAACGGCACGCGCAGCCTACAGCGCATTGAAGGGATCCCGGTGGTGATCACAGCAGCCCTGGTGAACTTGGGGGCCGTGGTGGACTTTCTCAGACGGGGATCCTTTGCCGAGGTGTGGCTGGTGGGATCCGGGTGGGAAGGGGCCTTTTCACTGGAAGATACTGCCTGTGCCGGGGCTATCCTGCATCGCTTGGGCTGCTCTTTGAACCAGTTGGGCAACGACGAGGCAGTGGCAGCCTTGGCCCTGTACCAAACTTGGCAGGATGATCTGCTGGGTTTGTTGCGGCGCTCTAGCCACGGGCAACGGCTATTGGGTCTGGGGCCGGAAAACGATCAGGATCTGGCCTACTGTGCCGATCTGGATCGTCTCTCGGTGGTGCCCCGACAGGTTCAGCCTGGGGTTTTGGCCAGTGGCGGGTAGATTCTGGACAGGTGGAGCGACCTGTGGATCCCACCACCCTCTGAGCTGGAAGTAGGCGGCCATTGTCAGCATGGGCTGGATCTCAACAGGCCGGGCGTAGGCTTGGGGATCCTTCCACGCCAGATATGGTCTTCGGCTAACCTGCTTGTGCCGTGTCGGGAGCGATGCCCAGCGCTTTCTGGTGCAGCCACGCCTGCCATTCTCCTGGGATCAGCTTGTTGTTAAACGCATCGCCAGAAACAAACATATCCCGCTGATTCTGGGCCAACACAAAAATGGAGCGGCGATCGAAATGGGAAGTGAGTTTGTAGAGGGTGTAGGGGCCTTCTGAGTAGAGGGTCAGCGTTTCTTGATCCAGACCGTGGCGGCTGCTTTGGCCGTAGGCCCGCAAGACAATGTTGATCAATCGCTCATAGTGCATAGACCGCAGATTAGAAAGCTACACAGAACATAGACAGATATTACGGAAGCCGCTGCCAAGGCCCGAGCGGCTCAAGTTAACTCAGCATAACAAATCCTCTTGGATTGCTAGGCAACGCCAACGCGAATGAACAAGATGGGATCCGCACCCATGCAGCGTCAAATGCAGCAGAAAAATGCGGTAGAACTTAAGGCAAGCCATCACGCAACCCTCTTGCACAGGCAGCCCCCCCATGGCCAACATGGCGCCCCGCCCACCCCACCCCACAGAGCCTGTCCGCATTGGCATCGTCGGCGCTTCCGGCTACGGAGGGGTACAGTTGGTGCGGTTACTGAGCGAGCATCCCGGCGTGCAGATCACCTACCTGGCCGGGCAAGACAGTGCCGGCAAGCGCTACGGGGATCTCTATCCCCAGTTGGCCCAGGCCGTGGATCTGACCGTTCAGCCGGTAGAGGTGGATCGCATTGCCGCCAACAGCGATGTGGTGTTTTTGTCTCTCCCCAATGGGCTGGCTGCCGAGCTGGCTCCGCCTTTGCTGGCCAAGGGGTGCAAAGTCTTAGATCTGTCGGCGGATTACCGCTTTCGCAACCTGGCCACCTACCAATCTTGGTACCGCATGGGTCAGACGGATCCCAACTGGCCCAGCCCTGCCTATCGCCAGGCCAATGAGCAGGCGGTCTATGGGTTGCCGGAACTTTATCGCGAGGCGATTGCCCAAGCCCAACTGGTGGGCTGTCCCGGCTGTTATCCCACTGCCTCATTGTTGGCGGTTGCTCCTCTGCTGCGGCAGGGGTTGGTGGAGCTGGACAGCCTCATTTTCGATGCCAAATCCGGCGTTTCGGGGGCAGGTCGTACCCCCAAGGTGGGATCCCTGTTTGCCGAAGTGGACAGCTCTCTGGCAGCCTATGGAGTGGCCCAGCACCGGCATACGCCCGAGATCGAGCAAGCTTGCACCGACCTGACCCACACCCCCATCACCGTGCAATTTACGCCTCATCTGGTGCCCATGGTGCGGGGGATCCACGTCACCTTGTATGCCACTCTGCGGGATCCCGGCTTTGTGGGGGAAGATTTGCTCACCATTTACAATGCTTTCTATCGCCAATCTCCTTGGGTGAAGGTGCTGCCGCGGGGGGTTTACCCGCAAACCAAATGGGTCTCCGGCACCAACACCTGCATGATCGGGGTGGAGGTGGACAGCCGCACCAACCGCGTTATTGTCCTGTCGGTGATCGACAACCTGATGAAAGGGCAAGCCGGGCAGGCAGTGCAGTGTCTCAACTTGATGATGGGATGGCCGGAAACGTTGGGTTTGCCTCGGCTGGCGTTTTACCCCTAGCTATAATGCCGGTAATCCCCTTGAGGCCGGTTCTGTCCATGTCTGAACCTCTGGATCCCGCTTTGCCCCAAAATGCCTCGCCCAGCTCAAAGGTTGCCTCAGATGCCGTCAATGGCGCTGCTGAGGGCCTGAACTGGGAGGAGCTGTGGCGGCAGCTGGAAGCGGGCTGGCAGGATCTACCCCGTCGCTCCGAAGAGACGGTGCAACAGACCCTGGCTCGCCTGCAACTGGAGTGGGGCGGGCTGTGCCGAGAGGCGCGGGATCGGCTGCAAAGCGCTCTGGAACAGTCGAGAACGGCAGGATCCCCAGAGCCCATCCACCGAGAGCTGCAAGCGCTCTTGCCCCTGCTCAACCCCTGCCAATGGGAAGTGGTCATTGGCTCTTTGCGGCAGGCTGCGGATCGCGCCTGGGTGGCCAGCTTGCTGTATCACGGCTTGCAGGAACCGGCCCATCCAGATGGGATCCCTTCTTGGGCTCAGACGCTAACCTCTGACCAACGCTCTGCTCTAGAGGCGATGAGTGCCCGTGCCTATGGCAACAGCCGCCTGCCTCTCGTGGTCGCGACAGCGGTGCAGAGCAACATGGACAAAGCCGGCCAGATCCAGGTGAAAGCCTCAGCCGCCCTGCTGGCCGCCTTGATCGCCATCGAGATCGGCAGTGTGGGTTCGGCAGGTGCCTTGTCCTTGCTGGGCACACCAGAGCTGCGCAAGCTCTTGAATGCCGAGGGCAAGCTGCGGCGAACCGGCTTAAAACAGGGACGAACTGCCCTCACAGAAGAAGAATGGCAAACGCTGCGCCGTTGGCTGGATCCCAAGGGATCCCCCCCCGACTGGTATCTCAATCTGACCCAAGTGGGGATCCAGACCACCCAAGTAGGGGACTATGTGGCACGGCGGCTGCGGGAGTTTTTCCAGAGCGAGTGGATCAAGCTCGTGATCCCTCCCTTGTATCACCTGGTCATCGATGCAGTGCGGCTGCTGACGGGAGAAGTGTTTCTCAGCGTGGGCACCACCCTGGAATCGGCTTTGGAATCGGCAGAGGCAGGGCGGCGACTGGAGTTGGTGCTGCAAGCCTTGCCCCAAGCGCGGAATATTCCCAGCCCCGACCGGATCCAAGCTGCCATCCCCGCTGTGGTGGAAGCTGCCGAGAAAATCCTCAGACCCCTGCTGGCCCGCCAGTTGATGACCGTGGCGGACATCTTCGATCCGCCCATTCGCAACGAGAGCTTAAATGAATTGGGGCGGCAGCTCAACCTGTGGAACCCCTTCCAGTTTCTGCTCACCTGGAGCACGGCTGGCTGGCTGGAGGCCCTTCTGGATCAGATCAGCGAGTTGCAGCAGACCTACCCGGAAATGCCCCTGTGGGAGAGCTATCGCCAGGGCGTTGAGACGGCAGCGCAAGCTCCACGGGTAATGGAGCAGGCGGAGGCTCTGCGTCTGACTGCCAAGAGTCTGGATCCCAAGTTGGATCCTTTGGAAGATTGAGTAGATGATGCATAGGGAAGAAAATTTCCTACAGCATCCACAAAGTGAGGCTGGCAGGCTAGGTGGAATCTTTTCTACGCCAAAGACAAATCTGCACGGGTTGTAGAGGGTGGCCGGCGGACTGGTCTCCAGCCTATTCCCAAGTTAGCCATCCAGGCGGCTAGGAAAACTCCATCCACTCCACCAACTGGTTACCCCCATAAGCAAGGGGAGTGTCGAACAAAAACATGCGGGTCAAGGACGTGACCGGTAAGATCCAAGCAGGGATCCCAGAAAAGAAGTAGAAACCAACGTGCGACATCAAGTTTTGGGGTTAGGCATTGCGGGGCTGGCGGCAGCGCGGCTGTTGCGGGCCCAGGGCTATGAAGTGCTGGTTTGGGATGAGCAAGATTCCCCTCTTCTCAGACAGCGGCAGGCCGAGCTCAATCAAGAAGGGATCCCGGTTCGGCTGGGGCAGCCTTTTCAACTGGCCGAAGGGGTGAAGCAGGTGGTGGTCAGTCCGGGCATTGCTTGGGATCACCCGCTGCTGCAGGAGGTGCGTCAACAGGGGATCCCGGTGGTGGGAGAGGCGGAGCTGGCCTGGATCTATCTTGACCACCTACCCTGGGTGGGGATCACCGGCACCAACGGCAAAAGCACCACCACGGCTCTGGTGGCGGAAATGTTCAAGGCGGCGGGGTTGCAAGGGATCCCCTGCGGCAACATTGGCCTGCCCCTGTCGCAAGTGGCTTTGGCAACGCTCCAGGGAAAGCTCAAGCCGGATTGGATCGTGGCGGAGCTGAGCAGCTACCAGTTGGAGGCCAGTAGCCGCCTCATGAGCAGCACTCCTGGAGGGCCGCCGCGCATTGGGGTGTGGACCACCTTCACCCCCGATCACTTAGAACGGCACGGGACGCTGGAGCGCTATGCCAGCTTCAAGGCTCGCCTTTTGGATCGGGCCCAGTGGCGGGTGCTCAACGGCGAGGATCCCTACCTGTGCTGCCGCCGGCAGGACTGGGAAAAGACCTATTGGACTTCCCTTGCTGCCCCGCAACTCTGTTGCGATCAGGATCCCACCGCAACCCTTGACCTGCGGGAAAACCGCCTCTACATCCAGGGGGAGATGGTGGCGGAGCTGGAGGACTTTGCAGAACGCTGCCCTGGCCAACACAATCTGCAAAACCTGCTCTTGGCGGCAGCAGCAGCGCGTCTGGCCGGGATCCCCAACGCTGCCATTCAAAAAGCCATCCGATCTTTTGCCGGCATGCCCCATCGGCTGGAGCGGGTGGCGCAAATCCAGGTGGGAGCCACCCCCATCCGCTTTGTCAACGACAGCAAGGCCACCAACTACGAGGCCGGCTGGGTGGCGCTCAACGCCCTCTCCCCACCCATTATTCTGATTGCCGGAGGAAGGGCTAAGCAGGGGGATCCCAGTGCCTGGCTGCAGTTGATTCGGGCCAAGGTGGCCCGCGTGGTGCTGATGGGGGAGTCTGCCCCAGTGCTGGCAGAGGCCCTCCAGGGGATCCACTATACTGACGTTGAGCTGGTGCCAACCCTAGATGTAGCGGTGGAAAGAGCCTTTGCAGCGGCTTGTTCCCTTTCGCGTCAAGCTCAGAGCTTGGGGAAGCCCGCTCAACCCATCACCATTTTGCTGTCCCCCGCCTGTGCCAGTTTTGACCAGTACTCCAGCTTTGAACACCGTGGCAACCATTTCCGAGCCTGCTGCCAAGCCCTTCAGGGATCCCTGGAATGCTGAAGCTCGCTGGCTGCGCTGGCTCACCTTGATCTGGCTGGTGCTGGGGCTGCTGATGCTGTTTTCTGCTTCCTACCCGGTGGCTCAGCGGATCACCGGCGATGGCCTCTACTTTTTCAAGCGCCAATTGCTCTGGGCCGGGCTGGGTCTGGGCTGTTTCTGGGCTCTGGTGCAGATCCCGCTGCGGCGCTGGTTCCCCTGGGCCGGGATCCTCTGCTTGCTGGGAGTTGGCCTGGTGTGGGCCACCCAGGTGCCGGGGTTGGGGGTTTCCCGCCTGGAAGCCAGCCGCTGGCTGGATTTGAAGGTGATCCCTGTTATCCAGCCCTCGGAATTGCTCAAGCCCCTGTTGGTCTTGCAGGGATCCTGGATCTTTGGCCGCTGGTTTCACCATCCTCCCTGGTTCCGCATCCTCTGGGTGGTTATCTTCGCCTTTGCGCTCTTGGGGATCCTCGCCCAGCCCAACCTGGGCACCACGGCCATCTGCGGCCTTACCCTCTGGGTCATGGCTTGGACTGCCGGGATCCCAGCTTTCACCCTTTTGGCCACAGCGGGGCTGGGGATTCTGGCGGCTGTGGTGAGCATTCTCAGCAAAGATTACCAACGGCGGCGCATCTTGGCTTTTTTGGATCCCTGGGGCAATGCCCAAGGGGATGGCTACCAGCTGGTGCAAAGTCTGTTGGCCATTGGCTCTGGCGGCCTGTGGGGCAAGGGATATGGCCTCTCCCAGCAAAAGCTGTTCTACCTGCCCATCCAATACACCGACTTCATCTTCTCGGTGTATGCAGAAGAGTTTGGCTTGGCCGGATCCCTGTTCTTTCTGGGGTTGCTGACCTTCTACACTCTGCTGGGCTGGCGGGTGATGGGGCGCTGTCGAGAGCTGACCATTCGCTTAGTAGCCTGCGGCTGCCTGATGTTTCTGGTGGGGCAGTCGCTGATGAACATTGGCGTGGTCACCGGGGTTCTGCCCACCACAGGTGTGCCCCTGCCTTTGTTCAGTCATGGCGGCAGCTCTATTCTGGCAGGGCTGATCACAGCAGGATTGTTGGTGCGGGCAGCCCGCGAAGCAGGGTAAAGTAAGGCTGCATGTTGCCAACCCAGCAAAGGGATCCTTTCACGCAAGCAGCAAACCCAGAGGGCCAGGGATCCCTATTGGTTGGCCTCTGCTTTAGAGCGGCTTCTTATGCAGCAAAACCAAAGCTGAAGTTGAAACCGAGCCTAGATCCAGCCCATTTCATCCAAAACGAGGGTAAACACCGTCGCGCAACAGGCCACCAACAGCGACACATAAGCCGGCTGACCGTGGGCAATGCAAACACCGGCTGCCACCGAAGCGCCCGTAGCAGCGGAAAAGGTGCGACCTGCCCAATTGCCTTTGGAGGGTTTGTCAGAAGGATTGAATTTGTTAAACATTTTTACAGCAGAAAGAGGATTCAAAGGGAATCAATTCCATAGGAAACGGCCTCAGGTTATCACCCCCCGACTCGATTCCAGAGGGATCCAAGGCCATTCTCAATATTTCTTCGCTTAGGCTTCAATCTTTCGTAAAATTGCGCTGAGATGCTCATAATCATCCCGCAACAGAGAGCTCAACTGCCGACCTGCCTGTAGAAGCCAGTTGCGATCCCGGTTCAGGATTCGGTAAGTCTGGCGAATCACGGCAGCCACCAGCTCATCGGTTGGGATCCCGTTGACCCGTAGCAGGGTGCGCAAAAACTCGAAAGAGCGGCAGAACTCCCTCACTTCCGTATCGGAGCAGAGATAAACCGGCTGGTGAATCTGGGGAGGGCGTGGCGGCAAGTACTGATAGACCCGTCCCCCGCTGACAAAGCCGACAATGGCCGCGCGAAAATCGGTGCGCAACATGGCAAAAATCTGGGGCTGTTGCTCCCGCAGCTCCTGAGGGGAGAGGCCCAAAGCCCTGGCGCGATGGACGGTGTCGATGGGGGCGATGGCGGCATAGCAAACCACGCCATAGATCAGGTTGCCGGTCTCTTCGTCTTGGGAGCGCGTCCAACTGCCGAGAGCAGGCATGGGTGGGAAGGTCAGACGTTCCGGCTCGAAGCACTGGGCCACAAAGGTTGTGGTGTTGGCTTCCACCACTTCTCCAAAAGCAGAAGCAGGCTGGGGAGAGATGGCCTTGGCTCTCATCGCGATCTCAGGCTCCTCAAGGGTTGCTGCTGCAGAGGCCGACAGAGGGAGACAGAGGAGTCAGGAGAAAATGGAATTTTTCCAGGTTTTAAGACTTGTGAAGATAGGGGCAATCCCCTCGCCCAACATTTTGCCCCTTCTGCAACGTTTTGTCCGATCCCCGGACGGCAAATCGGCAACTCAACGGCTTATGAGATCCTCATTGCTAAGAAAGTTAGCCGATTTTGGGGATCCCTGCGTAATATATTTTTTCACACGCTCCCGCACAAATTCGCCATCCTAAATATTAGCCATTCTAAGTATTGAGCAGTTGGCGAGCGGAGGGAGAAACAATGAATGCTCAGCAACGCGGCCAAATCATCGCTTCTGAGTGGATGATCGACAGCCAAAACCCGGTACACTCCATTTCTCGGCTCAAGCGCCGGGCAACCTATTCCGATGTAACCCTCTGGTGGTTGGTGGTGCAACTCAACCTGATGGAACAAAACTCTATTCATACCGATCACCGATAGGATGGACGGCACAAGAACAATCGGCTGCACGAAAATCCCAGCCCAGGAACATCCCGGATCCTAAATCCAATCTTAAAACTTAAAAAAAACAAAAGAAGAGCTGAAAGTTGAGTCGGGTTGCACCTCGAACACCAGCTCTTCTGGACAGAGTAAGGAATAGAGATAAAGAAGAACCGAGTCTCGACCCCCCTTTAATCCTCCAGAGGCAAAGCCGCCACCTGAGCCGATTGCACCGGCGAGGGGAAGAAAGGCCGCTGCACAATCTCAGTTGCCAACACACTGCGCAACTGGGCAGCTACCGCCACCGTTGTGACATCGTAGGTTTGGGTAGCCAGGCGTGGGTAGAAGCCAATGCCGAGGATCGGCAACAGCAGACAGAGGGCCACCGCCATTTCTCGCGGACGCACATCCCCCAGGTAGTCTTCCAAAACCAAGCCGGGATCCTGAGCCCCGTAGAACACCTGCCGCAGCATGGAGAGCAAGTAAATGGGCGTCAGAATGATGCCCACTGCCGCCAGCAGGGCAATTCCAGCTTTGAAGGTCGGCGCATAGGCATCGCTGGTGGTCAAGCCCAAGAACACCGTCAGCTCACCCACAAATCCGCTCATCCCCGGCAGCGCCAGAGAGGCCAGGGATCCCGCTGTAAACAGGGCAAAAGCCTTCGGCATCTGCTTGGCCAACCCTCCCAACTTGTCGAGGGCAAGGGTGTGGGTGCGCTCGTAGGTGATCCCCGTCAGGAAGAACAAAACTGCAGCGATCAGACCGTGGGAGATCATTTGCAGCACTGCCCCATTGATGCCCAGCTCCGTGAAGGCGGAGATCCCGATCAACACAAAGCCCATGTGGGCAATGGACGAATAGGCCAAGCGCCGCTTGAGATGGTTCTGACCGAAGGCCGCCAACGCCCCGTAAATGATGTTCACCACACCCAACACCGCCAGCACCGGGGCGAAGTACACGTGGGCTTCCGACAACATGCCCACATTCATGCGGATCAGGCCATAGCCACCCATCTTGAGCAGAACTCCCGCCAAGATCATGGAAATGGGAGCAGAGGCTTCGCTGTGGGCATCCGGCAGCCAGGTGTGCAGCGGAAAAATCGGCAGCTTCACCCCAAAGGCAATCAGCAAAGCCGCATAGGCCAACAGCTCCAAGGCCAGTGGGTAAGACTTAGCGCTCAGCTCTGCCATCTCCAGGCTGAAGCCCTCGCCGTAGAAGGCCATCGCCAGGGATCCCACCAAGATAAAAATGGAGGCGGCGGCGGTGTAGAGGATGAACTTGGTGGCGGCGTACTGGCGCTTCGGCCCACCCCAAATGGAGATGAGCAGATAGACCGGCACCAGCTCAATCTCCCACATCAGGAAGAATAGAAGCATGTCCTGCGCCAGAAATACGCCCACCTGGGCGCCGTACATCAGCAGCAGCAGGAAGAAAAACAAACGCGGCTTATGGGTGAGATTCCAAGCCGCCACAATCGACAGGGTCGTGATCAAACCGGACAGCAATACCAGCGGCAAGGACAGGCCGTCCACCGCCAGCGACCAGTGGAATCCAATTTGGGGCACCCAGGCGTAGCGCTCCGCCAGTTGCAGAGAAAAGTCCTGCAGGTCATAGTGCCGCGCAAAGACATAGGCCATCAGGCCCAAATCAAAAGCCCCCACAGCGAGGGCATACCAACGCACCCAACGGCTCTGGGGGATCAAGGGGATCCCGAAGGCTGCCAGCAGAGGCAAGAGCACCAGCACCGACAGCCAGGGAAACTCAAGAGAATTGCTCATGACCGGGAATAAATACTCATGCTCGATATCTCAATGATATGAAGCTGTGTAAACAAATGGGAAGCGATATTTACAAAAAAATCTGCGCAATAGCGCAGATCTCGAGAAGGTTTCTCCAATGCCAATCATCGAGGATCCTCAAGGGATCCGGCGCGATAGCGCTCCGTCGGGTGGATAGGCCGCCCGAGCTGGCCAGGGATCCTCCGGCCAAGCAAGATCTCGGCTCCTGAACTCCCCCGGTACCTGGGGGGTCTACTCATCTTCGGCAAAGACAAAACGGTGTAGCTCGTCCAGAGTGGGCTCTGGGCTTTCCAGAGCAAAAAGAACCGCGTCCTCAATCACGGCGCTGACCTCCGCGTGGATGGCTTGGAAGTCTGCCTCGGTCATTAGGTTGTGCTCCAGGGCATAGCGTTCCAGTTGCTTAATGGGATCCCGCTGCCGCCAGAACTCTTTTTCCTCAGGACTGCGCAGCTCGTCAGGGTCGGCCAGAGAATGGCCCCGGAAACGATAGGTGATGCACTCCAGCAAGGTGGGGCCTTCTCCGGCACGGGCGCGGGCGATGGCCTGTTGGGCGGCCTCTCGCACTGCTAGCACATCCATCCCATCCACCTGGTAGCCGGGCATGCCAAAAGCCGGGCCTTTGCGGTAAATATCGGTGTCGGAAGTGGCGCGTTCATGGGCCATGCCAATAGCCCAGAAGTTATTTTCCACCACATAGACGATGGGCAACTTCCAGAGGGCGGCCATGTTGAGGCACTCGTAAAACTGGCCGTTGTTGCAGGCTCCATCCCCAAAGAAGCAGGCGGTTACCTGGTCAGTGCCCCGGTATTTGGCCGAAAACGCTGCCCCCGTCGCCACCGGGATCCCTTCGGCCACAAAGGCATAGCCCCCCAAAAAGTTGTGCTCTGCCGAAAAAAGGTGCATGGAGCCACCCCGACCCTTGCTGCAGCCGGTGGCCTTGCCGAACAACTCTGCCATCACCGCCCGTGGCGGGATCCCGGTGCTGAGGGCATGCACATGATCGCGGTAGGTGCTGCACACATAGTCGGTGGGCTTGAGCGCCTTGATCACCCCCGTAGAGACGGCCTCTTGGCCGTTGTACAGATGCACAAAGCCGAACATCTTGCCCTTGTAGTACATTTCGGCGCACTTGTCTTCAAACAGGCGGCCCAGCACCATGTCTTCATAAAGAAGACGAGCCTCTTCGGCAGAAATGCGAGCAGTTGTGGAGCGCGAAGTAAGTTCTTGAACCATGCTGCGGTGCAACGAATCAGAGGTATCTTAGGCGGTCAGCAGTGAGCTTTGCGGTTTGCCCATTATCTCATGCTCCAGTCTGTCTGCCACCTTACCTGGAAATCCCATCCTGCAGGGCCGAAAGCGGTTGTTTCGAGGCCAAGGGAGTTAAACTGAAAGGCTAGGGCAAGAGGCATTTCCATTGCAGCAGCCGCATCAGGACTCCGTCCCGCAAACGCGAATCTTGAACACCAGAGGGGGGGTTTCTTCTGCTCTCGGCTTGGACGTCGATCTGCTGGAGCCGGGGGCAAGAGGTATTTGGCCAGCCAACGTGACGGGGTGCGCCCATGGGAGCCCGTTGGGTTAGCGGTTTTGCGGCGGTGTTGTTTGCGTTGGCGGTCACCCTGCTAGGGGGCTGGTATTTTACTGCAGCCATTGGGCTAATCATTTTTTTGGCCCAGTTGGAGTTTTTCCGCTTGGTGCAAGCCAAAGGCAATGCGCCGGCCATGCGCACCACCATGTTTTCCAGCCAGGTGCTGGTGATTTTGCAGCAGGTGAGGCCGGAGTGGACCAGCCCTGCCTTTATCGTGGCGGGATCGATCATCTGTTTTTATTTGCTCTTTAAGCCCAAGGTGGCCACCATTGCCGATATTGCCACCTCGATCTTGGGGTTGTTCTACTGTGCGTTGCTGCCCAGCTTCTGGATTCGGGTCAGGGCCTTGTCTTTTGCGCAAGGGCTGGGCGAAGGGCTATGGATTACGCTGCTGGCCATTGGCTGCGTGATCGCTGCCGATGTGGGGGCCTACCTGTGTGGTCGGGCCTTTGGGCGCACCAAGCTCTCCATCCTCAGCCCGAAAAAGACGGTGGAAGGGGCAGTAGCCGGCATTGCCGCCAGCATGACCCTTGCGGTGGTTGGAGCCTATTACCTGGGCTGGCCGTGGAGCTGGTTGAGTGGGGGCATTCTGGGGTTTTTGATTGGGTTAACCAGCCTGCTGGGAGATCTCACAGAATCTCTGATGAAACGGGATGCAGGGGTGAAAGATTCCGGGGATCTAATCCCGGGCCACGGTGGCATCTTGGATCGGGGGGATAGCTACGTATTCACCGGGCCGCTGGTGTTTTATTTTATGGAATGGCTCAACGCTTACTCTGGGCTCTAGAGCCATCTCGTAAGCCTGCCAAAACCCAAGAACGCACACCAGTTACAAGTGGAGGAGTCCTCAATTCAAAATGGCTTGGCACTCGGGAGCCTCTAAAAACTCGTCCGGCGAAATGAGGTATCCTGGAGGCGCAGTCACAGGCACGAACCCCTCCAAGTTCAACTCGGTTTCGTCGTAAACCACCAGTTGCCTGAAACTGGCAACAGGCTCCCCCTCCACCTCGAGAATGCGGGCTTTTCGCTGGATAATCCAAGGGGTCTCCCCTTCTAGTTCAGAAGGGGCCAGAGGGCGATCTAGGCCAAACACGAACTCTCCACTTCGACCGACGAGAATTGCCTCCAGGCTACCGGGCTTTCCTGCACCTACAAAGCAAAAAAAAGAGTAGTCAGAGTGCGGGGTAAAATACAGGCCTATCAGGGGTAGTAGAGGCGGCCAGGATTGTTCATCCGGATGAAGGCGAGCACTGAAGCAAGCTTCATAACCTGCCAGAGAGCCTGGTTCAAAAGGCTCCCCACGACAAAGTAGGATGTCTCTCTCTGATCTCTTCCAGTCCTGTTGCGCCAAGGCAGGGATCCCAGGGGATAGAGCCATCAGAGCCATCAGGACCGTTGCCGTCAATGATCTGGACATAACGCAGTACCCAAAGCTGAGGATGGTAGTACCCTAGCTCGAAATCCCTCTCTGGCTGTGTGATCGGGGTCAAGACCGATGGGCCGCCCTATCCCGAAGAGCAGAGAGCTAGACTGCTACTCTATAAGGTGATCCGTCCTTCTCAGCCGTTGGCCTATCCTCCCTATGACTGCTGCAATTTCCTCCGCCAACCTGCCCAGCCAGTACAACCCCTTCGAGACCGAGCCGAAGTGGCAGCGCTTTTGGGAGGAGAAGGGCTTTTACGTGGCGGATCCCAAGGCGCCGGGAGAGGCCTTTAGCATGGTGCTGCCCCCGCCCAATGTGACGGGCAACCTGCACATGGGCCATGCTTTTGCCTTTACCCTGCCGGATGTGGTGACGCGCTACAAGCGGATGCGCGGCTACAACGTGCTCTGGCTGCCCGGCACGGATCATGCCAGCATTGCTGTACACACCATTTTGGAGAATCAGCTTCGTCAGGAAGGCAAAACTCGCTTCGATCTAGGCCGAGAGGCTTTTCTGGAGCGAGCTTGGGCTTGGAAGGAGCAGTCGCAGGGAGCCATCAAGAGCCAATTGCGGCGGCTGGGTCTCTCGCTGGACTGGACGCGGGATCGCTTTACCCTCGACGAGGGGCTGAGCCGGGCGGTAACCGAGGCGTTTGTGCGGCTATACGAGGCGGGGTTGATTTACCGGGGCGAGTATTTGGTGAACTGGTGCCCGGCCACCCAGTCGGCGGTGTCAGACATTGAGCTGGACGACAAAGAGGTCAAGGGCCACCTGTGGCATTTTCGCTATCCCTTGGCCGAGGATCCCAGCCAGTATCTGGTGGTGGCCACCACTCGGCCCGAGACCATGCTGGGGGATACGGCGGTGGCGGTGAACCCCCAAGACGAGCGCTATTGCCATCTCATCGGCCAGTTCATTCGCCTGCCCATTAAAAATCGCCTCATCCCCATCATTGCGGATGAGTATGTGGATCCCTCCTTTGGCTCCGGGTGTGTGAAAATTACCCCGGCCCACGACCCCAACGACTTTGAAATCGGCAAACGGCACCAATTGCCCTTCATCAACATCCTCAATAAAGACGGCACCCTCAACGAAAACGGGGATCCTTTCACCGGCCTAGATCGCTTTGTGGCCCGAGAAAAGGTGGTGCAGTGGTTTGCCGAACATGGCCTGCTGGAGAGGGTAGAAGAGTACACCCACACCGTTCCCCACAGCGACCGCGGCGGCGTGCCCATCGAGCCTTTGCTTTCCATTCAGTGGTTTTGCGATGTCTCGGGGATGGGGGCTCGCTGTTTGGAAGAGGAATACCAACGAAATAGCCCCCGCTTTATCCCTGAGCGCTGGACCAAAGTCTACACGGGCTGGCTGGAAAAGCTGCGCCCCTGGTGCATTTCTCGGCAGTTGTGGTGGGGCCATCAGATCCCAGCTTGGTATCCAGTCCTCAATGGCCAGCTTCTCGAGGATCCCCAAGCTTTTGTGGTGGCCCGCAACGGCGAGGAAGCGCTGCTCAAGGCACGGGAAAAGTTTGGCCCAGAAGTTGAGCGGGTGGAACAGGATCCCGATGTGCTGGATACCTGGTTTAGCTCTGCTCTGTGGCCCTTTTCAACCCTGGGCTGGCCGGAAGAGACCGAGGATTTCAAACGCTACTATCCCAACTCCCTGATGTCCACGGGCTTTGACATCATTTTCTTCTGGGTGGCCCGCATGGCCATGATGGGATCCCAATTTACCGGCCAGATCCCCTTCAAAGATGTGTACATCAATGGCCTGGTGCGGGATGAGCACGGGGCGAAAATGTCCAAAACCAAGGGAAATGGCATCGATCCCCTGGAGCTTCTGGACAAATACGGCACCGACGCCCTGCGCTATGCCCTGGTCAAAGAGGTGGTGGGGGCAGGGCAGGATATCCGCCTGGCCTACGACCGCAAGACGGGGGAGAGCGCCAGCGTGGAGGCCGCCCGCAACTTTGCCAATAAGATCTGGAACGCCTCCCGCTTTGTGTTGATGAACTTGGAGGGGCAAACCCCTGCCCAACTGGGATCCCCTGCCCCCGAAGCGCTGGAGCTGGCCGATCGCTGGATCCTGTCGCGGCTGCACTCCACAGCCACCCAAGTCATCGCCGAGCTGGAAGCCTATGGCCTGGGCGAGGGGGCGCGCCTGCTCTACTCTCTCATTTGGGATGACTTTTGCGACTGGTACATCGAGCTGGTCAAGCCCCGGCTGCGGGGAGAAGACCTGGCTTCCAAGCGCACAGCGCAGCAGGTGCTGGCCACCGTTTTGGAAACCATTCTCAAGCTGCTGCACCCCTGGATGCCCCACATCACCGAGGAGATCTGGCAGCTGCTCACCCAGGCCAACCAAACCACCTCTATCTCCGTGCAGCCCTATCCCACCCCAGATCCCAGTTGGATCGACCCCCAACTGGAGCGGGAGTTTGGCTTGGTGATCCAAACCATTACCAGCCTGCGCAACCTGCGGGCAGAAACCGGCCTCAAGCCCCATCAGACCACCAGGGCCCTTTTGCTCACTACCGATCCCGCCGAGCAGCGGATCCTGACGGCTGCCCAAGCTTATATCCGGGATCTGGTTAAGGCTGAGGCTTTGGAGATTACGGGATCCCTGGCCACGGAGCCCAAACAGGTGGCGGCTGCAGTGGTGGGCACGGTGCAGGTGCTGATGCCCTTGGCAGGACTGGTGGATGTGGAAGCGCTGCGGGCCAAACTGCAAAAAGACCTGGCCAAACTGGAAAAAGAGGCCCAAGGGATCCGCGCCCGCTTGGAGAACCCCAATTTTCTCAACCGGGCCAACCCTGAGGTGGTGCAAGCCAGTCAGGAACAACTGGCAGAGCTGGAAGCCCAGATGAGGTTACTGGGATCCAGGCTGGAGAAGCTGGGCTGAGATGGCATCAGCGCAGGCAGAGCGGCGGGGTGATGAAGGCAATCTTCCCAGGATTTGGAAAAATCGGAGTGGCGAGCCCCTACTTCTGTGTTAGGATAGGGGACGAGATCGTTGTCGGTTGTAGTGCTCGTTTCTTCTAGTCTTGACGGATTTTCACGTTTTGTATTGGCAGACGGCTCTCCGAACATCTCACCCTTTGTTACTCTCTCTTTCGGAGATCGTCTATGTCGATTTATGTTGGCAACCTTTCCTTTAAGGTGACAGAAGCGGATTTGACCGCTGTTTTTGCTGAGTACGGTTCTGTCAAGCGGGTGCAAATCCCCACTGACCGTGAGACAGGCCGCATTCGAGGCTTCGGGTTTGTGGAAATGAGCTCTGAAGCAGAGGAGCAGGCTGCCATTGCTGCTCTGGATGGGGCAGAATGGATGGGGCGCGACCTCAAGGTGAACAAAGCTCGTCCCCGGGAAGAACGCCCCACCTCAGGTTTCCGCTCTGGTAACGCGAACAGTGGCGGCGAGCGGCGGCGGAGTTTTCAATCTCGCTATTGAAACGCCTGCTGAGGCTTCCCGGTGCTGGGCAAGGGATTCTCAGTTGAGCTTGTTTTGAAGCGCAGCACCAGGATCCAGCCGTCTCTCTAGGTTGCTTCAATTTTTGTTCAAGTGGTAGCTCAGGAGGAGTTGAGAGGGGATCCCAATCAACTCCTTTTGAATCTCTCACCGCCGACCTCTCTCTCAGAGGGAGAGGGGAGCTAAGGCAAACCGTATTTGAAACTGGAATAGCTACTGGGCTGGCGGTTTGTCTGGCCAGGGATCCGTTAGATCGGCGGTCAAGGGATCCCAGTCCCATCCCCAATCGCGGGCAATGGCCTGAGTAATCCCCAGTTGCCCGTGGCCAGGGTAGCGGGCCAGGGCTACCACCAGATCAACAAGCTGCTCACCGGCAGGGATTCGACCAAAGATGTGCAGCCCATCGCGAATCTGAGATTCTTTTAGCTCGCAGAGATAGCCATCCAGGCGATTCCAATCTTCTTCTTTTTCCAAGTTGAACTGCTGGTCTAGATGCTCGGCTCGAACCAGCTCCTGAATCTGGGCGCGAATCAGCGGGCAGCGGCCTGGATCCATCTGTTGGGCCTGCACGTACTCATCCATCAACCGTTCCAAGTCCGCCAGGGGGCCGTACAGCTCAGCACGAGTAAGGGGCGGGGTGAGGTGGTCGATAATCACTGCCTGGGCTCGCCGCTTGGCCTGGGATCCCTCTCCCGGATCGTTGACAATGAAGGGGTAGAAGTGGGGCAGCGGCCCCAGGGCCATCTCCGGGTAGCAGGTGGCGGAAAGGGCGGATCCCTTGCCGGGCAGCCATTCCAGGTTGCCGTGCTTGCCCACATGCACCACCGCTTGAGTGCCGAAGACCTGCCGCAACCACAGGTAAAAAGCCAGGTACTCGTGGGGGGGCACCAGATCCGGGGCATGGTAGTTCAAGGACGGATCCCGGTCGTAGCCCCGCGGGGGCTGGATGCCAACAAAAACGTGCCCCAACTGGAGACCGGCGATGGGGATGTTTTGGGCGGGCGGATTCCCCCATTGCTGAATGAGGTTGGCTTGGATGGGCTCAGGCAAGCGGGCAAACCACTCTCGATAAAGGGCAGCAGAAAGGCATTGCCGAGCCGGGCGCAGGGATCCCAAGGGGTCGTAGGTCTGGCCTTCGGTTAGCCAATGGATGAGTTCATCTCCAGTCTGGGGCAGGGGATCTACTGAGTAGCCAGCTCCCGCCAAAGCTTTGAGAATTTCCACACAACTGGCAGGGGTATCCAGACCCACCCCATTGGCCAGTCGCCCGTCCCGACTGGGGTAGTTGGCCAGGATCAAAGCCAGTCGCCGCTGGGAAGGGGGGGTACGCCGCAATTTCACCCAGTTGGCCGCCAAATCGGCTACAAACTCCACCCGATCCGGCACAGCCACGTAGGCCACCACCTCCGTTTGCAAGCGGGGATCCCGCTGTTGAACGGCTTTAAAGGAAATGGCGCGGCTAATAATGCGCCCATCCACCTCGGGCAAAGCCACATTCATGGCCAGATCCCTCGCCCCCAAGCCCCGCGTCGAGTCCTGCCAGCTCTGCCGGGATCCGCTGCTGAGGATGACCTGCAAAACGGGCACATCCAACTCCTGCCATAGTTTCACATCGGGTTGCTGGCTGTCCAAGCGCGCTAGCGAAAAACTGGTGGTATTGAGCAACACCTCAATCTGGCTGCCAAAGTGATCCCGAATGGCCTGGGGCAAGTCGGGATCTTGAAGGCTGTAGGTGTAAAGGCACAGAGGCTGCAGCCCCCGCTCCACCAAGGCTTTTGCCAATTGATCCACCGGCTCTGTATTCCCCGCCAGAACATGGGCCCGGTAGAGTAAAATCCCCACCTTGGGAGCTTGGGGATCCGTCGGCGAGGCTACGGGAGGTTGGTAGATCCCAAGACGAGGCAACCCTTGTGGATCCGGCGCCGAATATTGGCCCCCTAGGAACTCCCCAGCCAGCAACAGCAGACAGGCAGCCACATTCTCCGCTCCCCCCTCCAGCCAGTACCGCCACACCCGATCCGCCACCGCCAGGGGCACAGTGGAATGGCTCACCAAATCCCAGTCGGGGCGATCGTCCCCAGGAATGACGATCAGGGTGGATCCCTCCTCGGCGGCCACCTGCTTGGCTACCTCCAGGCCATAGCTCCAGTAGGCCCTTCCCCCCAACAGGCGAAGGAGCACCACCTGCGCCCGCCGCAGCACCCTCTCGGCATAGTCATCCAGGCTTAGGGGCTGTTGCAACTGCAACAAATTGGCCGCCCGCACCGCCGGAAAATCGCCGGGCAACAGGCGCAGGGCTGCGCTCAAGGCCGTGAGATCCGTATCGGCTGCCGAAAGGATAACGATGGGAGCGGGATCCTGCTCCAAGAAAATGACGCCGGATTGGGAAGGATCCCATCCCCCTGGCAAAGCAGCTATTCGGTGCATGGCCGCTCTCCCAAGGGAAGGAAGCTCAGGCTTAGCGACTGTACTTGAAGCACAGAAGCACCCCAGCTCCCAGCGCTCAACTGGTCAGGAAGGGCTCCCGTAGTGGTTCCCGCTACCCAAGCATTGCCCTGTCCATCGATGGCAATAGAATCAGCCACCTCATCCGCAGGAGTTCCGAACTGGCGAGTCCACTCGATTGAATGGGAACCGTAGGCCCCCAGAAGAATTGAGCTGGCAAAAGAAGTTAAAGTTCCTAAAAGAACTACCTTGCCCACCCTTTGTTTCATATCTTTCAAGTCCCCCCTTGCCGACCAGAGCAGCACCGCCTAGAGCCTAGCATGGGGCAGCTCTCTGCTGGCTACTAGGGTAATGAACTGCCGCAGAGGGATCCTGCCCTGGCAAAGCCTCAGCCTAACGAGCGTATTTGAGTACCAAGACATCTTTCATGCCCGCAAGGACTCCGTCCGCTGACGCGAAAGGACTCCGTCCCGCTACCGCGAACAGCTTGCCGCCACTGACCACATTTAACAATTGCATCCCCCGGCAAATGCCCAAAACAGGGATCCCCTGGGCCAGCACGGCCTGAGCCAAGGCCACCTCAAATCGATCCCGCTCCGCGTTCACATAGCGCACCTGGGGATGTTGCGGATCTTCTCCGTAGGTGCTGGGGCAGAGGTCGCCGCCACCGGTCAACACCAGGCCATCCACCCAAGACAGCAAAACCTGGGGCTCGCTTTCGCCTGGGGGAAAAAGAACAGGGATCCCTCCGGCAGCACGAATGGCATCCACATAGCGGCCTGGCGCTACAAAGTCTCCCTCGTCATTGCGGTTGCGGGTGGTAACGCCGATGAGCGGTCGATTTGAAAAAGGGGATGTCCGATTCATCCTTCTACGATAGCCTCATTTCCCAATGTTGATGGTGCTATGCCTACGGCAGAGGAACCGCACCACTGTCCTGAGCAGAAAAATCCAAAGTTTTCCCCCGCGATAGGAGTTAAATCTCGTTGTTGCGCAACGCTAACGCAAAGGGATCCCAGAAATCGCCGAAGCCATTAACCTTTCCCAAGGAAGTAGCGGCGGCTGATCCCTTGGGCCAGCAAGACGAACAACACCAGGGATCCCTGAATCACACCGGCCAAAGAAGACTCCAATTGCAAAGAGAGAGGCAGTTGCAAGCTGCCGATGTTAAGACTGCTGAAGAAAAAGGCAATCGGCAAAATCAGCAGGGGGTTAAAGCCTGCCAGCATCACCACCAACAAGGCCAGAAAGCCCAAATTGCTGGAGATATTGGGGATGAGGCGATGGAACAGAGCCAACACCTGCAAGGCGCCCGCCAGCCCTGCTAAGCCCCCACAGCAGGCAAATGCCATGAGCAACCTGCGGGTAGCCGGGATCCCCAACCGGAAAGCAGCTACAGGGTTTTTCCCCACCGCCCGCAACTGCAGGCCGAAGCGAGTGTTGCCCACCACCAGCACCGTCAGGGCCAAAGCCAACAGGGCCAGCAGCAACGCCACCGGACTGGCCTCTGACCGCCCCCAGGTGGGCAACCACAGACGGGGATCCAACACTTCCGTCCCGCTCATGGAAGCCACCCCCGGCCTTTTCCAAGGGCCGAAGATCAGGTAGAGCACCCAACCTTGGGCAACAAAATTCAGCCCCAGCCCAGCGAAGATCTCGTTGACCCGCCCCCACACATTCAGGATCCCAGCCAACAGGCCCCAGCCCGCCCCCCCCAGGATCCCGGCCAAAAGCGCCAAGGTAATGGCCAGTGGCGGCGGCAACCATCCCGCTTCCAGACGCACCAGAAACGTGGCCGCAATTGCCCCGACCACCATTTGCCCTTCGATGCCCAAGTTGTAGAGACCGGCAACAAACGTAAACACCAGCCCACAGCAGCAGAGGACAAGGGGAGCCAGCGTTGCCAAAACCCGGCCAAACTGAGCTTCAGTGCCGAAGGCCCCCTGCCACATGCTGGCCGCTACCTGGAGAGGGGAAGCCCCCGCCAGCAGGATCACCCCCGCCACAAATAGCAGCGCTGCCAGCCAAGCCAATCCCTGGATTACCCAGGTACGCTCTAGAGACACCCACGACCGGCCCGATTCCGCTATTCCCGCCATGCTTTAACACTTCCTAGGATTCTTAAACTTAAGATTTTTAAACTCAAAGAGGCTCCCCGCTGCCCTGCTCCAAGAGGGGATCCAAACGGCGCACCAGTTGCCAGCCCTCCACCGCCGCTAGAGGTTGTAACCCCAAATCCCGGATCTCCACCTGTTCTGCCTGCACCGGAGATACCCAAAGGTAGTCTCCATATTCCCCTCGTTGCAGAGCCTGATCATCCACCCATCTCCCCGGATTAGGGGTATAAAAAGCGATGGCCTGGGCCTGACAGACATCCGGCAAGCCGCTGCGGCCAATATCCACCACCGTCTCCCCAGCCTCTGTCGAGGACTCCGTCCCGCTAACGCGAACGGACGGGGGCAGCATCTGGCTCCAATCCATGCGGGCAAAAGCAGGGCTGAAGTTGCCGAAATCAGGCCGCAAGACGATGGTGATCATAGCGAGGATCCCGGCCAACAAGAGGGTTCCCACCCACAGACTGCCGGCACAGCGCAACACCCGCCACCAACTGCAGATCCCCGGCAGCAAGAGGTACAAAAGACCCATCGCCACCAGCGGCCAAGCGTGGGATTGCAGAAGCTCCAGACCGTCTACGCCCAGCCGGACGGCCACCCCCAAACCCAACAGCAGCAGCCCCACCGCTGCCAGGCCCCAAGAGATCACCTGAGCCAGACGGGGCTTTAAGTGCTCCGCACCGCTGACGCGACCCCGCATAGCCAACGCTTGATCCAAGGCTACCCCGGCCAAGAGAGCCAGCCAGGGGTAAAGCTGCACGGTGTAGTAGGGGGTTTTGGTGGGATAAAGCTGCAACAACAACAACAGCAGCAGGGGGAAAGACCAGATCAGCAGCGTGGATCCCGGCTGTTGGCGCACCAGGAGAAAGCCTCCCACCGGGGCCAAAACCGTCCACGGGAAGCCATGAACGGGAATGTGCCAAAAGTAGTACCAGCCGGTGGCATCGGCATGGAAGGGCTCCTGCCCCAGATCCCACACCTTCCCCACCAGGGTGGTCAGCACCTGTGGGCCATACACCTGCATGGCCAGACCCAGCCAGAGGCCGAACATCCCCAAGCCCAGCCCAAGCGCCAGCCAGAATTGAGCCGATCCCAGCCACTGTCGCCGGTGCTGTGCCAGGTAGGGGATCAAAGCCGCCCCCGGCAGCAGGATCATGGCGCTTTTCATCAACAGGCCCAGCCCAAAGGCTACCCCGGTCAGCCAAAACCAAACCTTGTGGCCGTGGATGCCGTTAATCAGCCCCAGGATCCCCAGCAGCTCCAGAAAGGTGAGAGGTACATCCTGCCCCACCAGCCGCCCCTGCTGCACCCAGAGGTAGCACAAGGGCAAAATTGCCATCCCCAAAAGGACCGCCCGCATTGGCAAAAAAGGTCGCCCAATCCAGCCCACCAGGGGAATGGAGAGCAGAGCAGCGAGGATCCCCGGCAGCCGCGCCGCCCACTCATTCACCCCGTATAGGGCAAAACTGAAGGCCACGCTCCAGGTGAGCAGAGGGGGTTTCTCGAAAAAAGGCTCCCCCAAAAAAGTGGGCCCCAGCCAATGCCCTCCCCGCAGCAGCTCGCGGGCCATTTGGGCATAAAAGCTCTCGTCGCAGCCAGCCAAACTGGGATCCGCCCCCGAAAGCACAAACAGAGGCACTGCCAGGCCCATGACTAGTAGGCTTAGGCCCCAAAAGGGCACTAGGTGCGGGTCGCGGCGAAACTGAACGAAGGAGCTGGATCCCGGCAGGGATCTGCGGCTAGGAGAACTGCCCAGACGGTTGGGGTTGCCGAAAGGACGCATGGGACTCCGTCCCGCTAACGCGATGGGACAAGTCAGCAAGGGGCGGCTCTAACCAGACTAGACAAGGACTCCGTCCCGCTTACGCGATCGGCAGAATTTTTTAGGGAAGCTCCAGAGATCCAGAGGAGCTCTAAGGACTCCGTCCCGCTTACGCGATCAGCTTATCTGCCGGCAAGGTTAACCCCTGAAACCACCTAAAAAACTGCTCGGCATAGGGCCAAAGAGCGGGCTCCAAGTAGTAGAAGTTCTCCCCCCGGTCGGTAAACTCCCAAAACTCTGCAGCCGTAGAGAGCAGCTCTTGGTGGATGCTCTGCAGGCGCGCCAGGGGCTCGTGCTGCATATCCTGATAGATCAGCCTGGCCCAGTCCTCCCGGCCACGACTGAGGAAAAAGGACTCCGTCCCGCTGACGCGAGCGGAGCTGGAGGTAGATCCCAGTCGTCTGGAAAGTGCTCCGCACCG